>JASHTS010000148.1 GCA_030040425.1 Acidobacteriaceae bacterium
ACCGGCATCGGCGAATCCCTTGTCACCCACTTTGCCCGCCAGGGCGCGCGTGTGGCGTTCTTCGACCTCCAGGACGAGCCTGCCCAGGCCCTGCGGAAAAACCTCGCCGCCGAAGGCTGCCCCGAACCCCTCTACACCCACTGCGATCTCACCCAGCTTTCCGTGCTGAAGTTCGCCATCGACCAGGTCATTGCTACCCTCGGCGGCCTCGACGTCCTCGTCAACAACGCCGCCAATGACCAGCGCCACTCCATTGAAGAGGTCACGCCGGAGTTTTGGGACCGCTCCATCGCCACCAACCTGCGCCCTTATTTCTTCACCGCCCAGGCCGTCATTCCCGCCATGCGCGCGGCCGGCCGCGGCTCCATCGTCAACTTGAGCTCCATCTCCTGGATCATTCCGACAATCGGCTTGCCGGTTTACATCGCCGCCAAGGCCGCCATCGTCGGCCTTACGCGCACCCTCGCCCACGAACTCGGGCCCCACGGCATCCGCGTCAACGCCGTTCTTCCCGGCGCCATCGCTACGGAGCGCCAGCAGCGGCTCTGGTACACGCCGGAGCAGGTGGAGCGCATCCTTTCCAACCAGGCCCTCAAGCGCCAGCTCGAGCCGGCCGAGGTCGCGCGCCTGGTACTCTTTCTCGCTGCAGACGACTCCAGCGCCATCACCAACCAGAGCTACGTCGTCGATGCGGGATGGGTTTAGCGCCGTCGCCGTGTGGCGAGTGCCCCAGGTCTCGTCTGCGCGCACGATGTGACCTGGGAATGCGCGACCCCAGGCGTACATCGCCGCCGCACTTGACAATACGCAGACTAAAACAATTTACTTAGGGGCAACAGCGGATTTGCCATTTCGTACCGATCCCGGCCGTTCCGCAAGGGCGATTTCGACAAGGCACCTTGTCTGTCGTTGCTGCGCGCGGCTCGCGGAAATCCGCACGAATCGGGTCTTCCGCTACAACCTGTAGACTTCAGTCTGATCTTTCAAACCGATGCACATGGTACATTCGCTCGCCTCGCCCAACATCCCCGGCTCACTGACGGCGTTGGTCGCCCTCGCCGTGGAGCCTCTGGCGCACCTGCGCACCCTCGACATTGCGGTGATCGCCATTTACTTCGTCATGGTGCTCTGGATCGGCTTTTACCTCAAGGGCATGTCCAACACCGGCGAAGAATTCTTCATGGCCGGCCGCGAGATGACCGCCTGGATCGCCGGCCTGAGCTTCGTCTCCGCCAACCTGGGCTCGCTTGAGCTCATGGGCTGGGCCGGCTCTGCCTATCAGTACGGCATCCTCGCCACGCATTGGTACTGGATCGGCGCCATTCCCGCCATGCTCTTCCTGGGCCTCATGATGATGCCCTTTTACTACGTCTCTAAGACTCATTCCGTCCCGGGCTATCTGCATCTGCGGTACGGCGAGCACGCCCGCGTCGTCGCTGCCATCTCCTTCGCCCTGGAGATGATTCTCATGAGCGGCGTGAACATGTTTGCCATGGCCGTGGTTATGAAGGTGGTTCTGGGGTGGAACATCACCTTCAGCATCTTTGTCTCCTCGGTCGCCGTCGCCGTCTACGTCGGCCTGGGCGGCCTGCGGTCGGCAATTTTCAACGAGGTCCTGCAATTCGTGCTCATCTGGGCCGGCGCTCTGCTCGTGCCCATTCTCGGCCTGGTGCAGGCTCACGGATGGGAGGGCCTCAAGGCGCGCATTCTCACCAATGTCGGCTCCGACTCCTACTTCCACCTCTGGCGCGATACCGGCAGCTTTGCCGCCAACCCCATGGGCGTGCACTGGACCGGCATCGTCTTTGGACTCGGCTTTGTGATCAGCTTCGGCTACTGGACTACGGACTTTCTCGTCGTCCAGCGCGTGCTGGCCGCGCACAATCTCCGCGCCGCGCGCATGGCGCCCATCATCGGCTCCATCTTCAAGATGGCCGTGCCGTTCATCGTCATCCTTCCCGGCCTGCTGGGCCTCGTAGTGCTGCAGAATCCCGACGGGAGCCGCCGCCAGCTCGTGGGCGAGGACATCGTGGCCGCCTGCTCCATCTCCTCATCCGGCGCGCCTACCGATCCCTCTTCATGCTCCGCCGCCATGGCCCGGACCACGCTCCCCGCGGCTTACCAGCAAAAAGTGCTGAGCGGCGCGCCCGGCGCCGCACTGGAGAGCTATAACCAGGCGCTGCCTCTCATGATGACGCGCTATCTGGGACCCGGCCTTCTCGGCCTGGGCATCACGGCCCTGATCGCAGGCTTCATGAGCGGCATGGCCGGCAACGTGAGCGCTTTTTCGACCGTATGGACCTACGACCTCTACAAGCCGCTCATCAATAAGCGCGGATCGGACGCGCACTACGTTCTTGTCGGCAGGCTTTCCATTCTTATCGGCGTTGCCGTCTCCATTGGCGCGGCCTATCTGGTGATGCAGTTCCACGGCATCATGGATTACGTCCAGGCCCTGTTTTCCATCTTCGTCGCGCCCCTGCTCGGCGTCATTCTCTTCGGCATGTTCTGGAAGCGCACCACCGGGCTGGCCGGCTTCCTCGGCCTGCTGCTCGGAATCGCTTTCTCGGCCGGGCTGTTCCTGTGGGTGAAACTCAATCCCTCGGCGCTGGCCCTGGTCGCACTCTCGCCCGACGCCAAGCCGATGGCCGAGAATGTCTACCGCGCTCTCTGGGCGTTTCTCTTCACTTCGATCGTCGTGATCCTGGTCAGTTCGTTCACCCGGCCGCGTCCCGTGGCCGAGCTTAACGGCCTGGTCTACGGCGCAACTCAACTGCCCACGGAGGAAGCAGTCCCGATCTATAAGCGCGAGTGGTTCTGGGCGACCGTGGTCATCCTCATTTTCATCGCGCTCAACATCACGTTCTGGTAGGGGCCTTCTAGCAGCTCAAAGAAGCACCAACAACGACGCGGGGCTCCAGCCCCGGAATCAAAGGAACCAACCCGGAGCATAACGATGCACAATTCCCGCATCTCCATCTGGTTCTTCATCGGATTACTGCTCACGGTCTACGGCATCCTGATCGTGCTGTCCGGCGTGGCCGAGTGGGTGAGCGGGCAGTATCCGCCCGGCGTTCAGCTGACTCGCCTGCATGCGCCCGTCTGGTGGGGCGCCCTTCTCAGTCTGTTGGGGCTCTTTTATCTCATTCGTTTTCGTCCCGGAAAATTGGGCAAATAGCAACCGATCGTCATCCGCTTTTTTTCGGAGCAAGGCGCGCCCCGGACTGAAACTGCAACCCGCCGGAAGCCGCGCGCAGCATTTTTTAGCACGGACTTTTTGCCTCTCGCAACAGAGCCGCACGCGCGGCGACAATCAAAAGGAGCAACGACATGGCAGCTCAGCAGAGCATGACCTATGGCATCGTGGTTGGCAATCGTGGATTTTTCCCTGATCATCTGGCCAAGACGGGGCGCGAGGAGATGATCGCGGCCGTGGAAGCCGCCGGCGCCAAAGCCGTCGTGCTCGGGCCGGAAGACTCGAAATACGGCGCCGTGGAAACTTACGCCGAAGCGTCGCGTTGCGCCGATCTGTTCAAGAAACACGCCGCTGCGATCGACGGGATCATCGTCACTCTGCCCAACTTCGGCGACGAGCGCGGCGTTGCCGATGCTCTGCGGCTGTCAGGGCTCAAAGTGCCCGTGCTCGTCCAGGCCACGCCCGATCGCTCCGAGGCCATGACCATCGCCACACGCCGCGACAGCTTCTGCGGCAAGATGAGCGCCTGCAACAACCTCATGCAGTACGGCATTCCCTACTCGCTTACCACGCTGCACACGGAGTCGCCCAACTCCGGCGAATTCAAATCCGATCTCGCCTGGTTCGGCCAGGTGTGCCGCATTGTGAAGGGACTCAAAAATCTGCGCATCGGCGCCATCGGCGCACGTCCCGCGGCCTTCAACACCGTCCGCTATTCCGAGCGCATCCTCGAGACCTCGGGCATCTCCATCGAACCCATCGACCTGTCTGAAATCTTCGGGCGTATCAACCGCATGAAAGATACGGATGACGCCGCGCAGTCGAAGCTGGCCGCGATCAAGCAGTACGTCACCACTGCCGGCATTCCCGATGAAGCGCTTTTGAAGATGGCCAAGCTCGGCGCCGTCATTGATGGCTGGATGAAGCAGACCGCCTGCACCATCAGCGCGGTGCAGTGCTGGACCTCGATGGAGGAGTACTTCGGCGTGGTGCCCTGCACCGTGATGAGCATGATGTCGAACAACCTCATCCCCTCGGCCTGCGAGGTCGACGTGCCCGGCGTGCTTTCGATGTACATGCTCGCGCTCGCCTCGGGTACCCCCTCTGCGCTGCTCGACTGGAACAACAACTACGGCAGCGATCCCAACAAGTGCGTCTGCTTCCACTGCTCCAACCTGCCCAAGCATTTCTTCGCCGACGTGCGCATGGATTACCAGGAGATCATCGCCGGCACCGTCGGCAAGCTGAACACCTTCGGCACCTGCGTGGGTCGCGTCAAGGCCGGCGAGATGACCTTCGCCCGTTACTCCACCGACGATCGCCGCGGCGTGGTGCGCGGCTACACGGGCCGGGGGCGCTTCACCGACGATCCGCTCGAGACCTTCGGCGGCGCCGGAGTGGCGGAGATTCCGCATCTGCAGAAGCTGCTCAAATTCATCTGCCACGAAGGCTTCGAGCACCACACCGCTGCCAACTTCAGCGACGTTTCAAAGTCCATCCACGAAGCCGCAATCCGCTACCTCGGCTGGGAGAGCCATTACCACCCCCATCTCGACGAGTAACGGACCCGAGTTCTGTTTTGAGGAACGACGAGCGAGCCCGGGAGACGAGCGAGCCCAGGAAGGGATATGGGGGCACACCCCTATCTCTTGGCTAATTGGATTCCCCAGGCAGTTTGATAGCGGGAGACGGTTGCCATCAGCTCTTCGATTGCGGCGAGGGGCCCGATGCCGCCGCGCGCGCCGGCAGCCATGCAGTTCATGGCCGCGGCGGCGCAGGAAAAGTCCAGTTGCCGCTCGAGCGGCCAATCCTGAAGCAATCCGTAGATAAAGCCGGCGCGAAAGATGTCGCCTGCGCCGGTAGTATCGACGACCGGCACGCAATAAGCAGCGCTGTGCACGAGCTGCTTTCCGTCCCAGGCCAGCACGCCATCCTCGCCCAGCGTGGCGGCGCTCAGGCGGCATCCGTAGCGCGCCTGCATGCGGCGCAGCGCTCGCTCCAGATTGGCGTCGTTCATGAGGCGGCAGGAGAAATCCTTGTTCACGATCAGGTAATCGACGTTGGCCACGAGCTCTTCGACGCCGGGATAGGTATCGTCGAGATCGGCGACCACCGGGATGCCGGCCTCGCGGGCCCAGACGGCCGCCTGCGTGGCCGCAGCCGTATCGTGGCCGTCGAGATGCAGCACCCGCGCCGTCACGATCCACTCGCGGCGAAGCTCTTCCGGACGCAGGACCATGCGCTCATTGCGCTGGCAGATCACGGAGCGCTCGCCGCCGGCGTCGACCAGGATGAAATTGTGCAGGCTCGCCGTTTCGGGGACGGTGACGATGCGCGCCTCCGCGCCCACGCGATCGAAGGCTTCCCTGTGCAGGCGGGCGCCGTCGTCATCGCCCAGTTTGCCCACATAACGCGTGCGCAGTCCCCAGGTCTGGCAGGCCACGATGGTGGAAGCAACCTGCCCGCCGGGCATGACGGAGCGCTCGCTATACTCGACCTTCGAGCCACGCTCGGGATAGGTAGTAAGGGGAATGACCGTATCGGTGGCGTTGAGGCCCACGCCCACCACATCTACCTGCGCCGCAGCCGTCATCAGAATATTGTAACGGCCGGCTCGAGCAGCGACTACGGACGCCGATACGGTACGCTGGAAGTGTTCTTCTGCTGGACGCCAATCCGTGCTACGAAAAACCTCTTCCCGCCCTTTCCACTATCCAGGCCCCACGAGCGCCTTGCGCTGCGGCAAGGTCTCGCTCGAACGGCTTGCCCGCGAGCACGGGACGCCGCTCTACGTGTATTCGGCCGACCAGATTGCGGAACGCTTTGCGCTGTTCGAATCGGCATTAGCCGGGCGGGAGCACCTGATCTGCTATGCGGTCAAGGCCAACTCCGCGCTGGCAATTTTGAAGCTCCTGGCGAGCCTGGGCGCGGGCTTCGATATTGTCTCCGGGGGCGAACTGGAGCGGGTGCTGAAGGCAGCGCCGGAGGCAGCGGGGCGCGTCGTCTTTTCTGGAGTAGGCAAGACAGCGGCGGAGATCGACGCTGCGCTCAGGGCCAATGTCCTCGTGTTCAATGTGGAGAGCGAAGCGGAGCTTGCGTTGCTCGCCGGCCGCGCGCGCAAAATCGGCAAGCGGGCGCGCTTTTCGCTGCGCATGAATCCCGACGTCTTCGCCGACACGCATCCCTACATCTCCACCGGAATGCGTGAGCACAAGTTCGGCATCGATATCCGCCGTGCGCCGGAAATCTACAAGCGCGCGGCGAAGAATCGCTGGCTTGAGGCGCATGGGGCGAGCGTGCACATCGGCTCGCAGATTCGCTCCTCGGAACCCTTTGGCGCGGCCATTGAGCGGGTGAGCAAGCTGGTGAGCCGGCTCAAGCGGGAGGGCATCGCGCTCAAGGCCATCGATGCCGGCGGGGGGCTGGGCATTGACTACTATGACCAGGCCTTCGATGCGGCTGCCAAGGTAAACGAGTATGCGCAGGCGCTGGAAGCGGCCCTGGGGGATTTCGACGGCCAGTTGTTGATTGAGCCGGGGAGATTCCTGGTGGCGCAGGCAGGGGCGCTGGTGACGCGCGTGCTCTACGTGAAAAAGAACGGCAAGAAGACCTTTGTGGTGACCGATGCAGCCATGAACGACCTCATCCGTCCCGCGCTCTACCAGGCCCATCATGAGATTGTGCCGGTGCGTTCGCGCTCGGGAAAGCCGCGGACGGTCGACGTGGTGGGACCGGTTTGCGAGACCGGCGATTTCTTCGCCCGCGACCGCAAGTTGCGCCCATTGGAAGCCGGCGACCTGCTGGCGCTGCTGGACGCGGGCGCGTACGGGATGGCGCAGAGCTCGAACTACAACTCACGCCCACGCGCAGCGGAGGTGCTGGTCGAAGGTGCGAAGGCGCGGCTCATCCGCCGGCGCGAGACCACGGCCGATCAGCTGGCTGCTGAGCTCTACTGAATCGCCACCACCTGTTCGCTCGTACGATCTCCAATCGGTCTCGTATAGTTCTCGATGGAGGATTTTCCGTCATGCGCCCCGTTTTGCTTTGTAGTCTCGGCATTGCATTTGCAGTCTTCGCGCTCGGATCGCCAGTACCGGCTCGTGCCGATTCTCTGACCGTGAAAACCGGGCAGGGCAAGATTCACGGCAAGCTCATCAACCAGGGCAAGGTGCGGGCTTTCCTGGGACTGCCGTATGCTGCGGCTCCTTTGGGCTATCTGCGCTGGAAGGCTCCGGAACCGCCGGCAAAGTGGAAGGGCAAACGAGAAGCGACGAGCTATGGCGCCCGGTGCATGCAAGCCGATGTTTATCCGGACATGGTCTTTCAGGACAGCGGCCCCAGCGAGGATTGCCTTTACCTCAACGTCTTTACGCCCAGCGATGCCGGAAAAAAGAGCAAGCTGCCGGTGATGTTCTGGATTCATGGCGGCGGGTACGCGGGCGGATCGGCGTCAGAGCCGCGCCACAACGGCGATTTTCTTCCGCTGAAGGGCGTGGTGCTGGTGACCATCAACTACCGGCTGGGCGTCTTCGGCTTTCTCGCTACGAGCGAACTGGCAAAGGAGGGTGGAGGCTCGGCAGGGAATTACGGCCTGATGGACATGGTGGCCGCGCTGCAATGGGTTCACGGGAATATTGCGAACTTCGGCGGCGATCCGGGCAACGTGACCATCTTCGGCGAGAGCGCAGGTTCGTTCGCGGTAAGCACCTTGATGGCTGCTGCTTCCGCGCAGGGTCTGTTTGCGAAGGCGATCGGCGAAAGCGGCGGAGCAATGAATCTTGGTGCGCAGGCCGGCAGCACGCTTGCAGCGCGTGAGCCGCGGGGCGATGCCTGGGCGATGGCTAAGCTGGGCACGAGCTCGCTTGCGGCGATGCGCGCCCTGCCGGCTGCGAAGATTCTCGATGCGGCCACCGGGAGGGGAAGTCCCCGGTTTTCGCCTGTGCTTGACGGCAAGTTTCTTACCGAGCCGGTTGCTCAGACTTACGCCGAGGGCAGGCAGGCGCACGTGCCTCTGCTTGCCGGATGGAATCGCGACGAGGGCGCGCCGCTGCGCGAAGACATCACTGCCGAAAAGTGGAGGGACTTTGCCGCGAAGGACTTCGGCGCGCATGCCGAGGAGTTCCTCGCGCTTTATCCGGGCGATACGGATGCCGAAGCCGCGCGCTCGGCCATCGATTACAACGGCGACACGTTCATTGCTTTTGGCACCTGGCAGTGGATCGAGGCGCAGGTGAAGACCGGGGATGCGCCGGTTTATCGTTATCACCTCGAGCAGCCGGCCCCGCCGAGCAAATTTCATCCAGGATGGTACGCGTTTCACTCGGACGATATCGAGTATGTCTTCGGCACTCTCGACACGCGCCCGGGCGCAGCGTGGCTGCCGGAGGATCGCAAGCTGAGCGAGGAGATGATGGATTACTGGACGAACTTTGCGAAAACCGGCAATCCAAATGGGGCAGGCCTGCCGCAATGGCCGCGGTTCGATCAAAACCGAGACGTGCTGCATCTCGACAATGAGACCACTGCCGCGCCGGACTCAACCCAGGCGCGCTATGAATTCCTCGAGCAGTGGATGCGGAGACCGGCCGAGCCGTGACGGGCTATTGATTTACGCCCGAAGCTGCGGCAAAGCCGGCGTTCTGTGCCGCCGGCTGTGTGGTTGCGGGAGGAGCGCTGTCGAAGTTCGCGTTCTTGGCGTTCAGCGCGTTCGAATAATCGGGACCGAGGCCGAGCTTTTTGAGGGCCCGCGAATCGGGCATCAGCTTGGTTTGCCATCCCTGATCCGCCTGGTATTTCTGCATCGCGGCAATGGTGGTTGCATCCCATTTGCCGCTGGGCTCGCCCGAGAGGTAGTGCTCGCGGATGAGCGCCTGCTGGATCTCGGTGGCGCGCTCGGGATCGATCGATTGCTGGCCGCGCACCGCGCGATGCGACCGGCGGTGCACCAGGCGGTGCGACCGATGGGCGGTCGTCGAGGTATGGGCGGTGGTCGCCAGCGCGGGCGATGCCATAAGCCCCGCGGAAATCAGAACTGCGAATGCTGCTCGAAGAGAAATCACGAGCAAAATCACCTCAAGTAGATTCTCGATAACCGGGGATTTTCCCTCGAGTCTATCGGAATAAACCAAATTTCGGCAATAAAATAACCGTTCTATAGGAAGGTCCACTACACCGAGGTAACGGCGCCGGTACCGGCTTATCGGTTGTGGGGCGCCGTTCCCACGCTATTGCAGAGTCCCTCCCACGTAGTTGATTCCTTGCTCGGGATGATGCGGGTCTACCACTTCGAAGACCACATCGTCGCCGGTCTTGAGCTTGTCCACCTCGGCTTCAAACTGATCCTTCGTGGCCGTGGGCTGCCGGTTGACGTGCGTAATGACGAGACCGGGCTCCAGGCCCTGCAGGTCGGCGAACGAGCCCGTGCGCACTGACTCGATCTCCACGCCCGAGTTGTGAATCTTGCCGGCAATGGTCTGCGAAAGATCGCGTACCACCAGGCCGAGCTTGGTCTCACTCGGGTCGCCGGGGGTCTCGGGGTTTACCGGCGGCTGATTTCCGGCGAGCTCGGCAAACACCTTGTCGCGATCGCCAATGGTGATGGTCGTATCCTGCTGTTTGCCGTCGCGCAGGAAGCCGAGGCGGATAGTCGAGCCCGGCTTGCGGCTGGCGATTTCGTTCACCAGATCGTCGCCGTCTTTCACGGAGCGGCCATCGATGGAGACGATGATGTCTCCCGGCTTCATGCCCGCCTTATCCGCGGGCCCGCCCTGCTGCACTTCCTGCACCAGAACGCCGTTCTTGAAGCCGTATACGCGATTCACCGCGCTTGAAAGCCCTTCGCGGAACTGGATGCCGATGGACCCGCGCACCACCTTATGGCTCGGCCCGATGAGGTCGTTGTACACGTCGACCACGGTGTTGGAAGGCATGGCAAAGCCGATTCCTTCATAGCCCGCCGACTGCGTGTAGATGGCCGTGTTGACGCCGATCACGTTGCCGTTCATGTCGAGGAGCGGTCCACCGGAGTTGCCGGGATTGATGGCTGCGTCCGTCTGGATAAAGTGCTGAAACTGGCCTGGTGCGCCCTGATCGATGGTCCGGTTCTTGGCGGAGATGATGCCTGCGGTCACGGTTTGCGCCAGCGCAAACGGGCTGCCGATGGCCTCAACCCAGTCGCCCACCTGCGCCTCGTCGGAGTTGCCCATCTTCACGGTAGGCAGCGGCGTATTGGCGTCGATCTTAATCACGGCAAGATCGGTGGCCTTGTCTATGCCAATCACGCGCGCAGGCCTTCCCAGGTCCTGGGTATCCGGGTCGGTGGAAAGCTTGACGTAGATTTTGTCGGCTTTGTCGATCACATGCTCATTGGTGATGATGTAGCCTTTGGAATCGACGATAAATCCCGATCCGAGGGACTCCTGCACCTGCCCGCCGTTGTCGCCCTGGTCAGGCTGGCCGGGAACCTGTCCGCCGAAAAAGCGGTTGAAGAAATCCTGGAAATTGTCTTCTCCCTGACCCTGATCGTCATCCTCTCCGTCGTCTCCCGGATTCTGCTGATTGGGCTCGCTGCGGAAATGGAAGTTCCGGCGGCCGCGATTGTCAGATTGCTTCGGCAAGGTCTGGGTGTTGATGTTGACTACGGCAGGCGCCACTTCGTGGGCTATCTTCACGAACTCGTTGGGGGCAATGGCTGAGTTGACGATCTTGAGCGGAGTGGCATCCGCGCTGGAGTCTTGCTGTTCCTGTCCATGGACGCCGTGCGCTGCATAGGATCCTGCCAGAACGGCTGCCGTAAGGGCGGCGAGCACCAGAAACGTCGAAGCGAGACGGCGAGAGCGCAGGCGTTCGAAGAACGATTTCATAGAGTTCAATGACCTCAAAACTCGGACCTCAAAACTGGGACCTCAAAGTGCGGACCCCTCCGGCATGCGCCTCGAGTCACCAATTCTCAGTTTGATGCACCAACCCACAGTATAGCCAGTTGCGAACGCCGCATGCGGCGGCGATGATCGCCGTTTTTCGAATGCGAGGGTTTCCGGCTTTCCCCGAATGAGAAGAAAAGGTGCGCACTCTGTTTATAGACGCGACCGGAGTCAAAGAGTAGCGGCGATGAACGGACTGAGCGCCTATGGCGCGAAGTCGGTTGATTCGAAAGAGATGCGCCCAATTCTTAACCTTATGCTTCGGCAGCCCACTCAAGCATGGCCAGCGCGAGCAGGAGCACCCTGCGCAGGCCCAGTTCCCGATCCTTGGCCGAATACCATTCCGACAATGTATGCGCCCCGCCGCCTTCCCCACCCGCGCCCATGGAAAGGGCCGGAATGCCGAGCGAGAGGGGAAGATTGGCGTCCGTCGATCCCAGACGAAGGTCGGTGCGCAGGCCCAGATGGCGGTCAACCGCACGCAAGGCTTCCAGAAGAGGGGAATCGTCGGCAAGACCGGCAGCCGGACGGTCGCCGATGCGCGTGATCGAAAAGAGGAGCGGACCCTTGCTCGTACTACCCGCATCCCTCGCCTGTGTATTGCATCGTTCCACGGCATCTTCCACGGCACGGTGCAGCGCAACTTCGAGGTGCAGCAACTGTTCGGCACTGGTGGAGCGGAAATCGACGCTTGCCTGAGCGCTTTCCGGGATGGAATTCACGCTCGTTCCGCCGCGAACGGTTCCCAGGTTCAATGTGGTGCGAGGCTCGCCGGGTAAAGGAGTCTCCGCAAGCGCGGCCAATGCCGAGGCCATGGCGGCAATGGGATTGGGTGTGCCCGCATCCGTAAAACTGTGGCCGCCGGGGCCGGTGATCGAAATCTGGAACCGCCAGCTTCCGACAGCTTGCGTCACGGCGCCATCGGCGCCCGCGCCGTCCAGGACGATGTGCGCGGCCACGCGGCCGCCCAAGGCGGTTTGTGCGTACAGGTACCTCATCCCACGCAGGTCACCTTCGCCCTCTTCGCCCACGTTGCCGAGAAAAACAAGGGGAACCGGCGGCTCGAACTGCGCGTGCACCAGCGCATGGGCGATGGCCAACAGGCCGGCCAGGCCGGCGCCATTGTCGCAGGCTCCCGGAGCGGTGAGCCGGTCGCCTTCGAGCGTGACTTGAAGAGGAGTTTCCCGGGGAAATACCGTATCGAGGTGCGCGGAGAGGAGAATCACCGGGCCGGTGCTCTCCGGGGGCAAGCTGCGTGCGGGCAGGATGCCGTACACGTTGCTGATGGCGTCGATCTCGATGGAGCTCAAACCGGCCTCGGAAAATCGCCTGCCCAGCCATTCCGCGCGGGCCTGTTCGCCATGCAGGGGCGCAGGTATGCACACCAGTTGCCGTTGCCAATCCATGATTTTCTGGGGATTGCCGTGCAGCCATGCAAACGCGCTGTGCACCGGCCTGCGCGCAGCCAACGCCGTAACCCGGGAAAAAGCGGAGCTGTGCGAGAGGAGCGCCATGGCGAGTGCATTCAGGGTAGCAGGCGGCCGGAAGCCGATTTCCCCAAACCCGGCTGGGTTAACCCCTAAGAGGATGCTTTTCGGTGCCGCGCCTGATGCAATCAAAAAACTTATTCTTCCGCGTACTCAACCGAGTGCAGAAACAGCCCGCACGCGGGCGCCGTGGGGCCGGCAGCAGAGCGGGAGCGGACGGCGAGGATCTTTGTCAGCTCGTCCAGTGGCAGTTGTCCACGGCCGACTTCGAGCATGGTCCCTACCAGATTGCGGACCATGTGGTGCAGAAATCCGTTGCCGCGAACGCGGTAAATCCAGAGAGGACCGGCCTCCGTTTGTTTCTCTTCCCAGGCTGAGGAAAAGATGGTCCGGATGGCGTTCGGAGAGCCGGCACCGCTCTCGTCATCCTCCTCATCCAGGATTTCCCGGCCACCGCGGGCTGAGCGATCGGGATCGGTGGCGGCGAAGCTCAGAAAGTCGTGCTGTCCCATGAAGATGCGGGCCGATTCCTGAAGCAGAACAAGATCAATTTTCCACAGGCAGTGGAAGACGTAGCGGGCAACAAAGGGAGAATAAGATTCGCCGCGGAGAATCCGGTACTCGTAAGTTTTGGCCAGGGCGGAATGACGCGCATGAAAAGTGCTTCGCACGGTCCTGGCTTCGGACACGCGAATCGCCGGGGGCAGGGTGCGGTTGAGCGCCGTGCGCAAGCTATCGGGCGGGATGGGCGCTGCCAGGGTAAAGGTGGCCACCTGCGCGAGCGCGTGAACGCCGGCGTCCGTCCGCCCCGATCCCTGCGGCAGCGGGGTCTCGCCGGTAATCCGCTTGAGAGCTGCCTGCAATTCGCCCTGGATGGTCGGCCGGTCCGGCTGAATCTGCCAGCCGCGGTAGTCGGTGCCGTCATACGACAGGGTGAGCTTCCAGGTTTGCGGCTTGGACAGAATCTCTGGCGGGATTTGGCTCAATTCGTTCACTGTGTTCCGCTTGCCTAACAGGGTACTCGACCTCTGGCGAGCCCGTCTGGGCGGTCATCGCCTGGGATATACTCAGCTTTCCCGGGCCGCCTGTCTGCTCGTGCTGGGTTGGACGCCACAGACGCCATGGCTCCGCCGGAACGATTCAGGCCCAGGCCGCGTAACTGAACTTAGTTTTCATAGCCCCGCCGGATTCGAACCTGGTCCCGGGAGACGACAAATTTGCATCCCGAAGGCTTTGCGGCCCGTCTTGAGAGTTGGCATTCCAAGTGATGCAGCCAAAAATCATGGAGAAATTTATGCATGTTGAAAGGACTCGTGTGTTCGGCGCGGAGCGGGAATCCGGGCGCAAAGCGATGCCATTCCGCGGAGGCTTGCGAAACGAAAGACAGAGACATGGGCTGTGTGCGGCGGCGATGATCCTGCTGACGGCACTTTCAGGCATGCCGCCGGGGTTCTCCCAGGTGCCGGCAGCAGGCGCAAAAGCGCCGGAAAAGGCCGCTTCCAATCTGCCGCAGGCTCCGGCGCCGATTGCTACGGCGCCCTACCCGCTACGGGCGTCGCAGCGCGATTTCTCGAAGCCCTTCGGAAGCTGGCTGGGCAATCCGATCAACATCTGGCGGCCCACGAGTATCGGCAAGGCCAGCTTCGCCAATTCCGTGCGCCTCGCCGACCTGGTGAAGGATGGCAAGATCTATCTCAGCCTTTCGGACGCCATCGCGCTGGCTATCGAAAACAACTACGACATCGCGATTGCCCGCTACGACCTGGACATCGCCGACACAGACATCCTGCGGGCCAAAACCGGCGCGGCGCCGCTGGGCGCACCTTCGGGGCTGGTGACGGGCACGCTGGGCGGAACGGCTTCCGCGCTTTCGACAGGCGGCGGACCCGGGGGAACAACCGTAGGCTCGGGAGGCGCCGGCTCCGGTGTCTCCGGCCTCACGTTGACCACGGCGGGCGCAGGGCCGACGCCGGAGGCGATTGATCCTACCTTTACCGGAATGATTCAGCTCGAGCGCGCATACCAGCCCGAGCTCAATCCGCTGTTCTCCGGTGGCCAGCCCAAGCTTGATACAAACACTAACCAGTACAACTTCACCTACAACCAGGGATTCGTTACCGGCACGGCCTTGCAGGTGAGCTGGCAGAACTCGAGGGTCGCGACGCTGAACCCGTTCGATACCTATAGCCCATCCGTGCAAGCCATCTTCAAGGCCACAGTCACGCAGCACCTGCTGCAGGGCGCCGGCATCTGGGTGAATAAGCGCTTCATGTACCAGGCGATCAACGATCGCCGCATTACAGACTCTTCCTTCCGCCAACAGATTCTCTACACCGTGAACCAGGTGGAGACCATCTACTGGGGCCTGGTGCAGTCGTATGAGGATGTGCAGGCGAAGGAGCGTGCCCTCGATCAGAGCTCGCGATTGCTCGAAGACAACCGCAAGCAGCTCGAGATCGGCACCATGGCGCCGCTCGACGTGGTCAATGCCGAGTCCAACGTGGCTACCGACAAGCAGGCGCTGATCAGCGCGCAAAACGCACTCAACTACCAGCAGCAGATCATCAAGCAGGCGATTGCGCGCAACCTCAATGACCCCGTGCTCTCGGCCGCTCCCGTGATTCCAACCGACCGCGTGACCCTGGATCCGATTCCCGAAGAAAGCGAGCCGGTGGAGCAGCTGGTGCAGGAGGCGTTCAAGCAGAGGCCGGAGCTGGAGCAGGCCGTGCTTACGCTGCGCAACGATGAGATCACGCTCAAAGGCGCGCGCAATGCGCTGTTGCCCACGCTGGATGCTTACGGTTTTTATGGATCGAGCGCGATCGGCGGCTCACAGAGCCCGGACTGTGTTACGTTCACGGCGTCGTTTACTTCCGTGCCCTGTGCGCCAGGGACGTATCCCACGGTGGGCTACGGGGCAGTGGCGCAGAATCTTTTCAACAGCTCCGCGTCGGACAAGGGTGCAGGCGTGAACCTGTCGATTCCCATCCGCAACCGCGAAGCGCAATCGGTGCAGGAGCGCTCGCTGATGGAATACCGGCAGGCCGAGCTGCGCCTGGAGCAATTGCACACGGAGATTCGTATGCAGGTGGTGAACGCGATGTATGCGCTCACCAACGATCGTGCAGCGGTGCAGGCAGCCATTGCCGCTCGCGACTACAACCAGCAGAGCCTGGATGCGGAGGTGAAGAAGTTGCACCTGGGCGCCTCGACCACAGCCAATGTTTTGCAGCAGGAACGCAACCTGGCCACGGCGGACGACAACCTGATCGCGGCCAACGCCGCCTACGCCAAAGACCGCGCCGGCCTGTACCAGACGCTGGCTTCCACGCTCGAACACTACGGCATCAACCTGGGCGATGCCGCAATGGGAACCGTGGGCACGGCACCGGTGGTGCCAGGCGTGCAGCCTGCGCAGCCGGAGAAGGAACCGACGATGAGTGCGCCGACGCCGGGCACCGGGCAATAGCCTTGCAGGTTCTCGAAGAGAGGTCCGGTTCTTTGCCGGGCCTCTTCTTTCTGGAAAAGAATCTTCATCGCTCGGCGACCAGGTCAAGCAGATCGAAAAACTCGGGAAAGCTGATGGACGCCGATTCTGCGCCCTGGATCAAAGTCTCGCCCTCGGCCTTGAGCGCGGCCACGCTGAAGGCCATGGCGATGCGATGGTCGCCGCCCGAGTCAATTGTCGCGCCGTGCAGCGCCTGCCCACCTGACACATCGAGGCCATCCTCGAATTCGGTGACTTCGGCGCCCATGGCGCGCAAGTTTCTCGCCACCAGCGCGATGCGGTCCGACTCCTTCACACGCAGCTCCTTGGCGTCGCGGATGCGGATACCGTCGCGCGTAAGAGGCGCAATCGCGGCGAGCACTGGCAATTCGTCGATCAGTTGAGCGGCGAGTGGGCCGCTGATTTCCGTTGATCCGAGTCCCTCAGCCGGTCCGGCGATCTGCACCGTCCCGACCAGCTCGGCGTGCTTTTCTTCGAGGTTGAGCACGCTGATGTGCGCGCCCAGCGCGGTGAGCACGTCCAACAGGGAAGCGCGCGTGGGATTGAGTCCGAGCGAATCGATGACCAGGCCGGAGCCGGCAAAAAGCGCGGCTGCGCACATGAAAAACGCGGCGGAGGAGATGTCGCCGGGAACGGCGGCCTCGATGGCGTGCAGTGGCTGCGGGCCTTCTATCGAGGCCGAGTCCACTGTGCGCCTAAGCGTGGCCCCGAAGGCGCGCAGCGCGAGCTCGCTGTGGTCGCGCGTGCGCACGGCTTCCCGCACTGTAGTCGTGCCCGCGGTTTGCAATCCGGCAAGAAGGACGCAGGTCTTTACCTGGGCGCTCGCGACCGGTGTGGTGAAGTCGATGGCCTGGAGCGGCGCGCCTTCAATGGTGAGCGGCGCGTGGCCGTCGGTGAGAGTAAGGCGCGCGCCCATGGCTTCAAGCGGCTTGCGGATGCGCTCCATGGGGCGGCGCGAAAGCGAGGCGTCGCCGATGAGCGTGAAGCTGCCCTGCTGCGGCGCTAGAAGCCCCGAGAGCATGCGCATCGTGGAGCCGGAGTTGCCGCAATCGAGCGCATGATCAGGCGGCGTTGCGCGGCCGGCCACGCCGTCGATCTCCAAGCTGTGTTCGTCGGGCCGGCGAACTTTTGCGCCCAGCGCCTCCATGCAAGCGAGCGTGGAAGCGCAATCGGCGCCGGTGGAGAAGTTGGTGAAACGGGACGTGCCTTCGGCGAAAGCGCCCAGCATGGCGTAGCGATGGCTGATGGATTTGTCGCCGGGCAGGCGCAGGCTGCCGTAGATAGTACGCGCGGGACGGATGAGGCGTTCGGACATACAGCTTCTAACTTTTAGCTCCTGGCTTCTAGCTTAACGAACGCGGAGCACGATGATGGTCTCGTCATCGAAGCGGTCTTTGCTGCCCTGAAAGCGGGTGACGTCGGCGAGGATCTCGTCGGCAATCTCCTGAGCCGGGCGGTCGCGGTTGGCGCAGAGCAATTCTGCGAGCCGCTCCTGGCCGTACATCTCGTCCTTGTCATTCTCTGCGTCCAAAATGCCGTCGGAGACAAAGACGATGGCATCGCCCGGTTGCGTAGCCAGGTTGAATTCTTCGTAGGTTACGTCGGGAAACATGCCCAGGGGAAAGCCCTCCGCCTTGACGGTGAGCGATTCGCCGGCGCGACAGAAGACCGGCTGCACGGCGCCGGAGTTGGCCACCTGCAGGGTCTGGTTTTCGTCGTTCCAGAGCGCATAGAGCATGGTCACGTATTGTGAATCGAGCCTGCGCTCCTGCAGCGAGTCATTCAGGCTCTTGAGCATCTCTGCCGGCCCGAGTTGTTGCTGTGCGGCCGAGCGCATGATGCCGCTCACCAGCGCGGCAAAGAGCGCAGCAGGCGCGGCTTTGCCGCTTACGTCGCCGAGAACGATGGCGGTGCGGCTGGGCCCATACTCGATGAAGTCGTAGAGGTCGCCGCCGATGGAGCGCGCGGGAAGAAAGCGCACCGCCAGATCGGCATGTTCGTGCACAGGTGCGTGCTGGGGAAGCAAACGGAGCTGCACTTCGCGCGCCATGGCCAGATCGCGCTCGAGCTGCCGTTCCTGCCTTCGCACGGCCTGATAGAGGCGCGCATTTTCGATGGCGATGGCAATCTGCGAACCGAGCGTAGTGAGAATGCGCTCGTGCCCCTCGTTGAAAAAGCCCGTGCGCGTGTGCTCGAGATCGAGCACGCCGATGACGCGGCCCTTGTAAAACAACGGCACGATGAGCTCCGAGCGGGTCTCCGGATTCATCTCGAGATACCGCGGATCCTTGTGCACGTCGGGCACGTTGATGGGCCGCCACTCGCGCACCGCCGCGCCCACAAGGCCGCTCGTGACCGGGATGCGGCGCATGGGTGCATGGGAGTAGCCGAAGCGCCACGCATAGCGCGTGATGAGCACCTCGCCTTTCTCATCGAGCAGCATGATGCTGAACATCTGGTAGTCGATGAGGCGGCGCAGAAGCTGGCCGACGCGTTCGAGGAGGGGATTGAGATCGAGGATCGAGGCCAGTTCCACCGCGATCTCATTGAGCACCTCAAGCGTCTGCGCCTGGCGCGAGACACGCGCATAGAGCCGCGCGTTTTCAATGGCCTGCGCAATGCGCGACGCGGTGACGGTGAGCAGATGCAGGTGCTCGGGGCGAAAGTAGCCGGCCTCCTCGCTTTCAATGTCCATCACGCCAATAAGGCGGTTTTTGGCAATCAGCGGCACCGCCAGTTCCGAGCGCACGTCGGGGTTGGCGGCGACGTAGTGTTCTGAGGTGGAGACGTCATTGAGCAGCATCGGCAGGCGTGTGAGAGCCACCTGGCCCACGATGCCTTTGCCCAGGGGCAGGCGTATGCGCTCCGCCTGGGGCGTGTGGCCGATCTGGAAGCGCATGCGCAGGTCGTTGGTGCGGTCGTTGAGCAGGAAGATGGCGAAGATGCGGTAATTGATCACCGCGCGCACCAGCTCGGAGGTGCGATTGAGCAGCGTCTGCAAGTCGAGCGTGGTGTTGAGCGTGTCCGTGAGCTTTAAGAGGAACGCCGCGTCCACCGGCTCGATGCGGGGATTGAGCGGATCGAGAGCCGAAGATTCCGCAGGACGATAATCGCCTTCGAGCTCGTGCGGCGCGGACGGAGTTGGCGGGGTTTCCGGCATCGGCGTAGAGAGGAATCATACAGCAGGAGATGCGGTTCGGCAGTCTGCGAACGGAACTAAACTTGTACCTATGATACCGGTCGGCTACATGGCGAAGATCTCATGCAAGAAGCCGGATTTCCTTCAGGCGGAATCGATTGTCGATGTCTATTCCGTCTCCTCCTGCGTGAATGAGGAGTTCGCGGATTATATCGGCCTCTGGAGGCACAACGGCTATTGGCTGTTCGATTCGCCGAGGATCATCAGGGAAATCGCGGAAGAGAAGTCGATCGACGTCAAGGATTCGCTTTTGTTCTACTACGAGGCCTATGAAAAGGAGTTTACGGGCGAGGCCTGGAGGCAATTCGCGCCGGAGGCTGGAATGGCGACAAAGATTGAAAAGCCCGCGGAAAAGAGACTCGAAGGATTCGATGTAGTCACGTTCTTCGCCGGGAACTCCCCGGAATGTTCCCCACTTTCGTGCAACAGCCTGGCGGATACCCTGTCGTCCAACAAACATTGTCTGTTCGATTCATTCGAGATGGCAAAATCTCACTTGGATGCCGGGGACTTCATCGGGTGTGAGCACGGGCCATATCGCATCTTCGCAGTTTATTCCGTCCCTTGGCCCTGATCCCTGACCCCTGACCCCAGTTCCCTGGTCCCTGCCTTTTTCACTCGGCGCCGAGTTCGCGCAGGATGGCTACCGAGGCCGACGCGCCGATGCGGTTGGCGCCGGCATCCAGCAGGGCGCGCACATCGTCGAGCGAGCGAATGCCGCCGGCTGCCTTCACGCCGCAGCGTCCGCCGGCTACGCCGCGCATCAGCGCTACGTCGGCGGCATTTGCGCCGCCCGATGCGAAGCCCGTGGAGGTGCGGATGAAGTCCGCGCCGGCCTGGATGGCGATCTCGGCGGCGCGCAGCTTTTCTTCCATGTTGAGCAGCGAGGTTTCCAAGATGACCTTGAGCAGCGCGCCATGATGGTGCGCGACGCCGGCGACGGCATGAACGGTGTGCTGGACAGCGTGGTGATCGCCGCCTTTGAGCAGGCCGATGGGAATCGCCATGTCCAGTTCGCGCACGCCCAGCCGGGAAAGCGAGGCGGCCTCATGGCGCAGCGTGGAAACCAGGGAAGCGCCGAACGGAAAACCAAGGACGGCGCCTACCTGGACTCCGCTGCCGGAGAGTGCGTTGACCGCAACGGAGGCCCAGACCGGGTTCACCATGGCGCAGGCAAAGCGATAACGTTCGGCTTCCTCGCAGAGCCGTTCGATCTGCGCGCGCGTAGCCTCGGGATGGAGCAGTGTGTGATCGATTATGGCAGCAAGAGATTGCCAGTTGGCGAGAGCCTGGGCGGCAAATGCAGGCGCGTCGAACGTACCATTGTCAAATTCCAGGTCGGATTCCTGGATCGGGGTCATAGCTTTCATAGGTAAAGGCTCCTTGCCGTACAAACCGGGCTCTGCTTCGGCCTTTGGGCAATCTCCGGACACCGAGTATAGTGCACCCCGGTATCCGGGCCAACTGAATAGATGCAGGATAGGGCGGTACGGCAAGGGATCGCCGGCAGGGTACCGAAGTGTGATGGCTATTCGCCTGGAGCCGACGGCATCAAACAGATATCGGGCAGGTTGCGATAGCGCTCGGCATAGTCCATTCCGTAGCCGATGACAAAAAGATTCGGTATGGAAAAGCCTACGTAATCGGCGTTGATGTTTTCGATCCGGCGAGAAGGTTTGTCGAGCAGCGCGGCGATGCGCAGCGTCTTCGGATGCTGCTGAAGGAAGAGTTTGCGCAGGTATGCGAGCGTGAGGCCGGTGTCGAGGATGTCTTCCACGACAAGAACATTCTTGCCCTCGATGGGCTGGTCGAGGTCTTTGATGAGCTTGACCGCGCCGGAGGAACGTTGCCCGCTGCCGTAGCTGGAAACGGCGACAAAGTCGAAAGTGGCATCGGCATGAATGGCGCGTGCCAGGTCGGCCAGAAACGGCGCGGCGCCCTTGAGCACGCCGATCATCACCAGCCGCTCGCCGTTCAGGTCGCGGGTAATCTGGGCGCCCATCTCGGCAACACGTTCGGCGATCTGCTGCCGGGAATAAAGAACTTCGAGTCCCTGATTGGTCACGGTGGGCATGCACACAGTATCAGGCCAATTATCCTTGCGCGCGCCTGTGTAAATCGAGCTTTGAATTCAAGCGGTTTCGGGCTCGAACCCGCGGGAGGGCAGCCGCGTCTATACTAGGAAGAGATGTATCCGTTTATTCATATTGGGCACTTTAATCTCCCCACCTTCGGCCTGATGCTGTGGCTGGCTGCCGTGGCCGCTGCGATCGTGGTCGACCGGGGTTTCCGTCGTGCGCACATTGACGCCGATGCGGTGGGGATCGTGGCCGTAACCGTGGTGGCCGGCATCGTGGGCGCCAAGATATGGCATGTGCTCGACACGCCTGCCGATTTTCACGAACTGGGCTGGCGCGTGCTCTACGATCCAGCCGGATTTGCCTGGTACGGCGGGCTGACCTTCGGCATCGCTGCGCTCGTGTTTCAGGGCTGGCGTGCCAAGATCGGCGCGCTGCGCACGCTCGACCTGGCGGCGCCTGCGGCCGCTGTCGGCTACGGGCTGGGGCGCATCGGCTGCTTTCTGTCGGGCGACGGCTGCTACGGAATTCCCACCAAGATGCCCTGGGGCATGAGCTTTCCCCACGGCATCGACCCCACCACGGTGCGCGTGCATCCCACGCCGCTCTACGAGATGGCCGCCGGGCTTCTCATCGGCTTGTGGCTGTGGCGCAGAGGCGGCAAGCCGCATGCCAGCGGGTCCATCCTGGGCCTGTACCTGCTGCTGAGCGGCATTGCGCGCTTCCTGGTTGAATTCATCCGCCGCAACCCCAAGGTGCTGTGGGGGCTTTCCAATGCGCAACTGGCCAGCGCCGGAGCGGCGCTCGCCGGCGTCGGCATCCTGGTGTGGACGGCGACGCGGCAGGCCAAAAGAGCCGAGCCGGTGACAGCGGCGGTCGAAAAGCCGGCCTGACCCTGCCTGCGGCTGACTCCTGGACCAACTGCTTCGACCCGAAACGCGTTCAGAATGAAAAGAACGCCTGGAAACTGAAGGCGCGGTTGCCGGGCGTCGCGCTTTGAAAGCCCGGCGCTAGAGCCTGCGACTGATTGAAGAGCGGCGAGAGCAGAACGCCATTGGGCGGGGCCAGATTGACCACGTTAAAGAGATTGGCCGCGCTCAAGACAAACGTGAGGTTGTAGCGCCGGGGCGCGGACTCATCCAGGCGCACCGATCCGCTGCCCCCGCTCAAACCACGGCCGCTCACGCTGCCTCCCGTCTGGTAGCTTTGTCCTTCCTTGGCGGCGGCCATGCGCGGTCCCACGCCAATCACTTTGCTCAGGCGCAGGTGAACCACGGCGTTTGCCGGACCCGTCCCGGCTCCGAAGGGAACCATGCGCTCGCCTTTTCCGGTGGGATCGGTATCCAGGCAGCCGTACTGCGTTGCCATGACATTGGCTGCGCCGCAGGCGCCGTAGGTGGGCCGCGCGTTGAACTGATTGCTCCCGGTCGCGTCGCTACCGATGGTCAGGTTGTAAGGCGTGCCCGATTGCGCCACCAACAGGGAACTCACGCTGACGCCGAAAGGGGCATTCCACGAGCCGACCAATAGAAGCCGCTGCCGGTTGTCAAAGGTTGCGCGGCCGTAATCAAGGCCCGGGTCCTGGGGCACCGAAGGAATATAGTACGCCCCCTGCGTATCGCTCTTTGCTTCATTCAGCAGGTAATTTGCATTCACCGTCAGGCGCTTGAGCCGGACGCTGGCGGTGAAGATGAGCTGATTTTGGCGGTAAACGCCGCCCGACTGGAACTGATAGTTATCGATTGCAGGAGGTGAACCGGTGACGGTATAGGAGGCAACATCGAAGGACGGAGCGCTTACGTTGTTGGAAAGATACTGGTGAACACCCCGGGTATAAAGATAGGTTACATTGGCCATGATTTTTCCGGTGACCTGCCGGTCGACGCCGATGCCGGTTTGCATATCGAGCGCGGCGTGGAAGTGCCGGTCAATGGATTGATAACTGGGAAAGGAACCCGGCGTAGAACTCAACACGGAGAGCGGTTCCGGCGCTGAGGGATCGAAAAAATCCGGATCTTCGACCACGTAACCCGTCGCATTGACGTCATTGAGATGGATGGCCTTGATCACATAGGGAGTACCCGAGTTAGCGCTGAAGAAGTTCGGCACCGTGAACCGGTCATAGAACCATCCGGAGCCGGCGCGAATGACGGTCTTCGGCTGCCCTGCGCCACTGCCGCGATCGGGACTCCAGGCAATGGCGAGCCGTGGCGCCCAGTCGGCATGATCGCGAATCCGATTCTGGCCCTCGAGCCGGAGGCCCGCGGAAAGATTGAGATTAGGCCTCCAGTGCCAGTCATCCTGAAAGAAAAATGCTCCATCGAAGAGCAGGACGCTGGCCAGGGGATTGTTCACGATCGTGCTTGTATACAGGGCAGGCGTTCCCGACTGGTACGCGTCGACGGTATCGAAGGTGTAAATGCCGTTCATTCCCGCAGTCGAGTAGCTTTGGTCGTCGTACAAGCGGAGGCGCGTTCCGAAGCGGAGCGTGTGGGCGCCGGTAATCGCAGTTGAGTAGTTCTGCAGCTCGAAGTTGTTCTGTGAGTCGCGCGCAACGCCCGCGGGGCTGCCTCCGCCGCTGAAAGCTCCCTGGACCACGAGGGATGGGCTTCCGTTCCCCGGCACCTGGTCGTTGTAAATGCGGCTCCATTGGAAATGGGTCTCGTTCACGAACTGCGCATTGGCCACGATGGTATCGCCGAACTGAAGGGCGTTTTCTTCGCTGATGACGTTGCTCGACTGCGAGGGCAGATCGAGCGCGCCTACGCCGCTCGCGTTCTGCCGGGTCCTGTAAAAGGAGTCGCGCAGGGTGAGCGTGCTTTTTCCAAGCTGAATGTCGATGCGCGGATTCGCGGAGAGATAATCGACCGGCGTCGGAAACGCCTCGGAGACAACAAGGCCTGTGTTCTGAGGATTGACTGCATCGACGATCGCCTGATTTTGCCGGGATACGTAATAGCCGCTGAAGAATCCGGAGGCGCGTTTGGAGAGCGGCCCGCTGAGATTGCCGACGATGGCGTACTGGTAGTAGGTGGGTTGCGCAGCCACCAGCGGCACGGCGGTGTTCAGCACGGAATCATTCCCGCTGCTTGCTATGCTGCCCTCCAGTTTTTGCGTGCCGGGCTTGGTAATGACCTCCACGCGGCCGTAGCCCAGACGGTCGAACTCCGCCGAGAAGGGATTCTGGTTGACGCGGACCTCGAGGATCGACGACTTGGGGGGAAGCTGATCTCCGGCGAAACCGTCGATGTAAATTTGCCCGCCACTCGGACCTGCTGCGGGCCCGGCCAGCGCCTGCAGCTCGTTGCGCAGCTCGTCGGGGTCGTCGGAAAGAGCATTGAGAGCATTGCCGCTCAGCACCATTGCGCTCGAGTTCTGATCGGCGTTGAGGCCGAGCCCGCCCGGCTGGCCGGAGATGGTCACGTTCTGCGTCTCTACGGCAATCTTGAGCAGGGCCGTGACCTCCCGCGTCCGGCCCGCAGTCACGACGACACCGGAGATGGTTTGCGGCGAGAATCCCCTGGCCTCGAGAGAGATCGAGTAAATGCCTGGCGCGAGCGCAGCAAAGGCAAACAGGCCGTCGGCTCCGGAATGGGTCTGCAGAGTTAAGCCGGCACCCGTCACGATGACCCGGGCGCCGGGGATGGCCGCTCCGCTGGGGTCGAGGACGATGCCGCGAAGCTCTCCCGTTTGGCTCACAGCCCTCGCCGGCGCAAGCAGCGGGAGGAGCGCCAGCGCAAGAAAACCCAGCAATCGCAGACCGAACTTCATGTTCCCCTGTTTGCGTCGGCAACTCGCAACTGGCCGAGTAGCAAAATCAAACTATGCCCGTCGCCAAAACGAGCGACAGAGCCACTCTTTGCCCCGCCAGGTCTCGCAGATGGGGAAAGTGCCGCCTTGACGAACCGATTGCCCCGATGGAGCGATTCCGGCCCGGGGGTCATGGCGGGAAAAGATAGATATGAAACTTCGGTTAAGAGTTTCTCATGGCTAACGGAAAGTGCGAAGCAAAATTTGCCGGAATGCGGAACGCGGCGGCTAAAGGCGCTTCAGAAACGCCAGAGCTTCAGCCAACTGCGGAAAGCGCGCTTCCTCGGCCTTGAACTCGCGCGAATGCACACAGCGGCGCAGGCCGCGCATGCGCACAGGGTATTTAAGGTGAAGCATCTCGTGATAGAGCAGGTACTCGAGCGCGTAGCGAGGGCTCGAGGGCCGGTCGAAGACGCGGCTCACCACAATGGTGTTATGCGCGGCGTCGTAATGGCCGAGCGAGCGCTTGGCCAGGTGCTCGCTCCAGGTGAGCTCGGGCCGGCCCAGCAGCCCGCTGAAGAAGCGCAAGTTGAGCGAGTCGAAGATCTCGTCCAGGTGAAAGTACCGGCCTTCGGGGCCGAAGTAGCGCTTGCTGCCGCGCGCCGTGCGAATCAATTCCGTCTGCCGCGTAACGGCGGCGCTTGAAGCGAAGCGCTTGAAGCGCAGGTTGTGCGCGGCATCAACCGGCTTGCGAGGGAAGTAAAGCTTCGACAGCAAAATGTGGGCGATGGCGCGGATCACGCTTTCCGGCGCGCCTTCGAGCAGATCGGAAAGGCTGACGAAGATCTGCCCCTTGCGCAGGCGGATGGTCGTATTCAGAGACGTAAACCGCCGGAAGCGGATCTGCAGGGGCGGCATGGGCGCTCGTGGCCGCAGTACCCGGTATTCCTCCTGAAAAATGGGGACAAAGTCGGGGATCACCAAGAGGAGAATATCAGGGTCATGGACAGGGGACAGCGGATAGGGAATAGGGAAATGGGACTAGGGACTGGGGAACAGGGAACAAGGAACAAGGAACAGGGAACATTAGATCGCGATCGAGGCGGGCACTCATCGCTGACCACTGATTTCTGAGAACTGAATTCACTGCGGCTCCGCGCGGTCCTGGCCCTTTTCGTCCTTGTGTTCCTTGAAGTACGCGGTCTGGTCGGCGGTGATCTGCTTGGCTTGCGCAGCAAGGTCGTTGCTGCTGTCGATGGCGTCTTCGCGGGAAAGCTGAAATCCGGGCTCGCTGGGCAGGCCGTTCAGGAGCGCTTGCCAGCGCTGGACCCCTTCGTTCAAGCCTTTCAGGCTCTTGCGGATATCGGCCTTGCGGTCAGAATACACGTCAAGATTGTCGCCCAGTTCATCCATCAAAGCGGCGAAGTCCTGAAGCTCATTGTCGAGGCGGAAAGTGCGGGCGCTCGTGTGCGCGCGGGGGATGAGGCCCTTGATGGTGTCGGCGCGCTCGTTGAGAAACTTGACGTACAGATCGACGCGGGCGACCGGGTCGATGCCGGCTTCGGCGATCTGATCCTGCTGGGTTTCCGACAGTGGTTCGCGCTTTACTTTCTGCGCGCCGAGAGGCGCGGCGACCAGAAGACACAGCAGAGTGGCAGCCAAGAAGCGCATTGCACTAATTCGACGTGTGAAACGGGACTTCGGCTTCGACGAAGGGGCACATGGCCGGGTAGAGCAGGCTTACTTCTTGAATACGTCCATCATGGCTTCGCTTTGAGCCTGATTCACCTGCGCCAGCGTCTGCTGCACCAGCGGCCGATCCTGATAGTCGGTGTCGTGCAGCATCTCGTTCAGCCGGAATGCGGTGCGGTTGAGAAGAATTTCGGCATTCTTCAGCCGCTTGTCGTTGTTTGCCACGGAGATATGGATTTTCTGCGCGAAAGTCTGAATCCTTTTGAGCAGGCTGTTTGCGGCTTCCACGTTGCCGGCCGCGTACTGCTTGACGCTCAGCTCGGTCATCTGGTGCACCAGCTGGGCATACAGGAAGCACTGTTCCCGTGGCTCGGCCTGGCTGGCGCGAGCTTCCAGAGCGTCAATCGCTTGCTGCTCCGTGGATTTGTCGTCGGGGGAAGAGGCGCACAAGGGCTGTACACAGGAACCCAATGCAAAGAACGCGGCCATCAGAAAAGCAGTCCTCATAGGGACCTCCGATGCGGTTCAACCTCAAGGTGTGACTAATAGTAGGCCCATCTTGCGGCAAACTGCAAGAAATAAGATGCAGCTTTTAGAAGACGTGGTTACCGGAGTTACAGGAAATGGGAAATCGGCCCCGGCCGCTCCGGAAAAGGGAGCTATTTGGAGAGAAGTTCCAAACGTTGTTGCGCCTGCCACTGCTCGTTGGGAAACTTGCCTTGCGCGGCGTCGAGGAAGCGCTTGTAATAGGCGATGGCCTGCTGCTTCTGCCGCAGCTTGTCATAGGAAATGGCCCATAGCCAATACGTCGACGCATTCTCCGGCACAATCTGCGAACGCATGGCGAGTGCGTGCAGAGTCGCCTGCGGCCTCTCCGTCTTGCTGGCGGCAAAGGCCAGGCCGCCCCAGGCATCAGCATTGGCCGGATCGATCTGCGTGGCCCGGTCGAAGGCGCCATAAGCCTCCACGTACCGGAGTTGATGAATCAGGTTCTGCCCGTGCGCGACAAGGAGTTCGGGGTCGTCAGGGTGTGCCGCCAGAAGAACGGAATACAGCTTGTCGGAGCCGGCATAGTCTCCGGCGTCGGCCCTCACCTCGGCAAGCATACGGGCGATGCTTGGATCGTCGGGATGCGCATCGTGAAGCTGTTGCAGAAGCGGCAGGGCCTCCGCCTTGTCTTGCGCCGCGAGCACGGTGGCCAGTTGCGCAGTCAGCGTAGGATCGCCGGGAAATTGCGCCAGCGCCGCGCGCAGCAAGGTCTCGGCTTCAGGGTATTTGCTCCGGGCAATCAACAAATGCGCGAGCGCGGCGGTTGCAGGCTGCGATTTGGGGTCTTTCGCAAGCACGCGCCGATAGGCGTCTTCGGCGGCGTCGTACTGGCCCGCGTCTTCCGCCAGGCTTGCGGCTAGAAGCGTGTCGTCTTCCGTCTCCGGCGAGATTTTGAGAGCCTCAATCAGATCATTGGAAGCGGCCGTCGGATCGCTGTCACCGCCGGGTTTCGGCTTGTCGATCTGCGCGAGCGCCCGCCACGCGCGCGCCTTGAGCGCTGGTCCGCCTTCGCCGGGGTCGAGCGTAGTGGCGGTTTGCAACTCCGGGCGCGCCTCATCGGGCTTGTCCTCCCGCGCAAGCAGGAGTCCGAGAGAGAGATGGGCTTCAAAGGATTTGGGATTGGCAGCAATGGCGCGGCGATAAAATCCTTCCGCATCGTCGAGCCGGTTTTCGGAATCGGCCACGTAGCCTGCATCAAAAAGAGCTCGGGCATCGCCTGGATTGGCGACGAGCCAGACGTCCAGTTTGGCTTGTGCTGTTTTCCAGTCGGAACGCACAATCGCGGCCTCCGCATCGGCCACTTGCTGGGGCGGATTTTGTGCGCTTTGCTCTGCAGGCGTACCGCTCTGTGCCACGCTTCCGGCGGCCGAAGAGGAATCCTGGGCAGGGCTTGATTTCGGTCCAAATTGCAGAACCAAAAGGAGAACGAGAAATGGGGCGCGCGCCACGAAAATCCTCAGTAACCAGTTTACCCGGATGGGTGGATAGTTAATCGGGTTACTGGTGGGTGATATGAAACGCTCGCGCCCGTTTGCACACCATTCTCCGGATGATATGAAGGAATGGTTGATGGGCGTTGGGGGTTACGAAAACAAGGTGGCCCATGAACCTAAAAATACAACTTCGCCATGGCCTGCCGCATCCATCCTACCGTGCACGTCTCACTTTGGGGGACCGACACAATGGAACGGATTGAGGCAAAAAGCGTTCTCAGGGACTGGTGGAGTTATCGGGGTGAACCGATGACTGTTGTCTCGATGCAACACATACCTTTGACCCATGCTTATCTTTGCCAGGATTGCAATTCGATAGGAAACTGCGCTCAACATTGTCCGGCTTGCGCTTCAGAAGCGCTGATGGGTCTTGCTGGCGTGCTGAACCGCAAAACCGAAGAAGCCGCGCAGATAAGCTATGCGCGACGGGCTGCGCTGGCGGCATAAGAAGTAGAAAAAAGATTGAAGAGTCTTCACCCGCATTCCAGCGGATTTGCGCCTGCTTTCCCCAGATAGCTGTTTCCCATGCGCCATGTTCGCCGGCGCGGCCCTCGTTTCGCGCCGCACGCGAACGCCGCCTCTCTCCCGGCGTTCGCGTGCGGCGCCGGTGGCCGCGCCCGCGCGCTTTCTCAATCCACCGCCAAGCCAAGTAAATTTGTGCGCCGCCACTTATAATAAAGAATGGCGGGTTGCGCCCTGAGCCCCACTGAGGCCGCAGGGATGCTCCCGGAACATTTTTTGCGGTGTCTCTCCTTTGAACGACGCCATCACGATCCGCGGCGCGCGGACACATAACCTGAAGAACATTTCCTGCGAAATCCCTCATGGCAAGCTGACGGTGGTCAGCGGCGTGTCGGGATCGGGCAAAAGCTCGCTTGCCTTCGACACCATTTACGCCGAAGGGCAGCGGCGCTATGTGGAGTCGCTCTCAGCCTATGCGCGGCAGTTTCTGGAGCGGATTGAAAAGCCGGACGTGGATGAGATCGACGGCCTTGCGCCGGCCATTGCCATCAAGCAGAAGAATTCCACGCGCAATCCGCGTTCGACGGTGGCCACAGCGACGGAAATTTACGACTACCTGCGCCTGCTCTACGCGCGCTGCGGAGCCGTGCATTGCATTTATTGCGACGGGTTGGTGAAGCGCGACTCCGTGGATGAGGCAGCGAGCGTGATTCTCGCGCTGGGCGAGGAAACACGGCTCAACGCACTGTTCCCGGTGGTCTCGGCTGCTTCCGCGCCTGGCGCCGACGGCAAGGGGGAAGCCAGGACGGCGAAGAAAGCGGTTCGTGGTACAAAATCCGGTGCCAGGGCGAAGCCCCCGGCGGCGGCCGATTCGCCGCACATCGAGGCGTTGAAGGCGCGGCTGGCGGAGCTGCGTGCGGGCGGCTTCAATCGCCTATGGCAGCAGGGCAGGATTTTCGAGTTCTCCACGCCGGAGTCTCTGCTCGATCTCGATTTCGCTGCGCCGTTTTTCGTGCTCTTGGACCGCATCGTGGTCAGCGCCGAGAATCGTCCGCGCATTGTCGACGCGATCGAAACCGCGTATCGCGAAAGCGGCCAAATTCTCTTCGAAGAAGCTCCACGCGAGGAGACGACCGAGCGCAGGCGGTTCCGTTTTTCCGGCGCGTACGAGTGTACGAATTGCCATCGGCCGGGGCGCGAGCCGGAGCCGCGCCTGTTCAGCTTCAACAATCCCTTTGGCGCGTGCCCGCGCTGCCAGGGCTTCGGCAATACGGTGGATCACGACCTGAACCTGGTGATTCCCGACCAGGCCCTCAGCCTGAATGAAGGCGCGATCGATCCCTGGAACCGCCCCAAATATCGAGGTTGGTTCAATGAACTGCGCAAGCGAGCGCCGGAGCTCGGCATTCCCCTCGACCGCGCTTGGCGCGATTTGCCCGAGCGCGCGCGGGAGATCGTGTTGCGCGGAAAGGACGGCTATGAAGGCGTGCGCGGGTTCTTCGCCCAGATGGAGCGCAAGAAGTACAAGCTGCACGTGCGCGTGATGCTGAGCAAGTATCGCGGTTACGCGGAGTGCCCTGACTGCCGCGGCCAGCGCCTGCGCGCCGAAGCCCGCGCGGTGCGCCTCGGAAACGACAAAACGGGCGCGAAGAACATCTGCCAGGCGTGCGCGCTCACCATCGCGCAGGCCAAGGAATTCTTCGAAACTCTTGAGCTCACGTCCATGCAGGAGGAGATTGCCGGACCGATTCTCGAAGAAGTGCGGCAGCGGCTGAGCTTTCTTGACGCAGTGGGCCTTGAGTACCTCACCCTCGATCGGCTGGCCTCCACGCTCTCCGGAGGCGAGGCGCAGCGCATTCAGCTGGCCACCTCATTGGGATCGCGGCTGGTGGGCGCACTCTACGTTCTCGACGAGCCTTCGATCGGGCTGCACACGCGCGATACGTCGCGGCTCATCCGCATTTTGGCCGAGCTGCGGGACCTGGGCAACACCATCCTGGTGGTGGAGCACGACGCCGATTTGCTGCGCGCGGCAGATCATCTCCTCGACTTGGGCCCCGGCGCGGGCGAATTCGGCGGCAAGATCTTGGCCGACGGCGTGCTCGCCGAGATCGAGGCCAATCCGAATTCTCTTACCGGCCGCTATCTCTCCGGCAAGATTTCCATTCCCGTGCCTACGCGCCGGCGCGTGCCCGGCCGCGAAAAGCTGGTGCTGCGCGGTGCGCGCGCCAACAATTTGCGCGGGCTCGACGTGGAGATTCCGCTCGGTCTTCTCGTCGCCGTCACCGGCGTCTCCGGCTCGGGCAAATCCACGCTGGTGCACCAGGTGCTCTATCGCGGCATCGCGCGCGCATTGGGCCAAAGCGACGGCACGGATCCGGCAGGCAGCTTTGCCTCGCTTAGCGGAGTCGAGCGGCTCAATGACGTCGTGCTCGTCGACCAGACGCCTATCGGCCGCACGCCGCGCTCGAATCCCATCACGTACATCAAGGGCTTCGATCTCATCCGCGAGCTGTTTGCGGCGCAACCTGAGGCAAAACGGCGCTCGCTTACGCCCGGGCATTTTTCCTTCAACGTCCCCGGCGGCCGCTGCAACACGTGCGAAGGAGACGGAACGGTTACGGTGGAGATGCAGTTTCTGGCCGACGTGGAACTGCCCTGCGAAGACTGCAACGGGACGCGCTACCAGGCCAAGATTCTCGAAGTTCAGTACAAGGGCAAAAATATTCACGAAGTGCTGCAGATGACGGTCAAGGAAGCGCTGCGCTTCTTCACCGGCCAGACCAGACTGCTCGAAAAGCTGGCTGTCCTCGATGAGATCGGGCTCGGCTATCTGCGGTTGGGCCAGTCGGCCACCACGCTCTCCGGCGGCGAGGCGCAGCGCGTGAAACTGGCTGCGCATCTGGCCGCGGTACGCGCAGTGAACGCAACCGTCAAGCCATCGCACGCGAGCCGGGTTCTGTACATTCTCGACGAGCCCACGACGGGCCTGCACTTCGACGATGTTTCCAAGCTCCTGACTGCATTTCGCAAGCTGATCGACGGGGGCGGGTCTCTGATCGTCATCGAGCACAATCTGGACGTGATCAAGAGCGCCGACTGGGTGATCGATCTCGGGCCAGAAGGCGGCGAAGACGGCGGCAAGATTGTCGCCGAGGGTCCGCCGGAAGAGATCGCAGCCAATCTCCACTCGCATACCGGCAAATGGCTGGCGCGCGTGCTCTGACGCAACTCCCTGCATGCTTTCGGTTCTGGAGGCGCGATTTGCCATCGACACCGCCGATTGGATAGAAAAGGTGTTGCGGTTGCCGTTTCGCAAACGTTTCCGGAAGACTCTCGGAAATCTGGTCGCTCACTCTCTGGAGGAAAACATTGAATCTCTCCGCCGGACCTGCCGGGAAAACGAATCTCACCGCTTCAAGCAACGCGCGATCCAAAGCCGCATTGGTTCCTCACGGCCGCATGCTGCCTTTCGTTCTGGTGACGGCGCTGTTTTTCCTCTGGGGCGTGCCCAACAACCTCAACGACATTCTCATTAGCCAGTTCATGAAATCATTCGAGATCAACCGCCTGCAAGCGGGGCTGGTGCAGTTCGCGTTTTACCTCGGATATTTCTTCCTGGCCATTCCCGCCGCGCAGCTCATGCGCCGTGCCGGATACAAGGCCGGCATCCTCGCCGGTCTGTGTTTGTACGGCTCCGGTTGCATTCTCTTCTGGCCGGCCGCCATCATCACCCAGTACTGGTTTTTTCTGATGGCGCTGTTTGTAATTGCCAGCGGCCTTTCGTTCCTCGAGACGGCTGCGAGCCCCTTCATCATCCAGGTGGGCGACCCCGCCACGGCCGAGCAGCGCATCAACTTCTCGCAGGCCTTCAATCCGCTGGGGAGTATCACGGCCGTGCTGCTCGGGAGCCGCTTCATCTTTTCCGGTATTGAGCTGAAGCCGGCGCAGGTTGCGGCCATGCAGGCGCAGCATACCTACCGCGCATATCTCCGCTCTGAAACGTTGCGCGTCGTTAACCCCTACCTGATTCTTGGTGCGGTGGTGTTGTTCTGGGCTGTCCTGATCGCGTTCACGCCCTTTCCGCACGCTGGTTTGGACTATTCCAAGGAAAGCAGGACCCACGATACTTCCAAATCGCTTTGGAAGCGAAGGCATTTTGTGTTTTCGGTGCTGGCGCAATTCCTTTATGTGGGCGCGCAGGTGGGCACATGGAGCTTTTTCATCGCCTATGCCATGCACTATACCGACCTGACGCAGCGCGAAGCCGGTTACTGGCTCACGGCGGTGCTGGTGGCGTTCACAGCCGGGCGGTTTCTCTCCACCTGGCTTCTACACTACGTGTCCGGCGCCACGCTGCTCGGCGCTTACGCTGCGCTGAACGCCGTTATCTGCGCCATTGCCGTGCTCTGGCCGGGCTGGTTGGGCGTGGGATGCCTCATCGCCGTCAGCTTTTTCATGTCCATCATGTATCCCACCATCTTTGCGCTTGGCGTAAAGGGGCTCGGGCAGCGCACTAAGAGCGGATCGGCTTTTATTGTCATGTCCATCGTCGGCGGCGCTGCGGTTCCGCTGGCCATGGGACTGGTTCCGGGGGTGGCGCAAAGTTACCTGGTGCCAGCGGTCTGCTTTGTTGGCGTGGCGCTCTACGCCTGGTTTCTTTCGAAGCCGGAGCCGGAGGAAGCGCTCGAAGCCATCTAGCGCGGCCGTTAATGCCTGAGTTTTTGGCGGGACGCGCGAATGTCTATTCGGCTACGACCGGATTGGTGAGCGATCCCAGGCCCTCGATCGTCGCTCTAACCGTTTCGCCCGGTTTGAGCCAGCGTCTTGGCGTGCGGCCCATGCCTACGCCCGATGGCGTGCCGGTGGAGATAATGTCGCCGGGCAACAGCGGCGCGATGGAAGAGAGATATTCGACCAGCTCGGGAATTTTGAAGATCAGCTCGCTGGTGGTGGAGTTCTGCAGCACTTCGCCCTCGATGCTCAGGCCGATTTTCAACGCATGCGGGTCGGCGATCTCGTCGGCCGTGACGATGGCCGGGCCCATCGGGCAAAAGGTGGGAAAGCTCTTGGCCATCGACCACTGCGATGTGGATCGCTGGATGTCGCGCGCGCTCACGTCGTTGACGATGGTGTAGCCGTAGACGTGCTCGCGCCAAGCCGATGCCGGTATGCGGTACCCACCCTTGCCGATCACGAAAGCCAGCTCCACTTCGTAATCCGGCTCGCTGGAGTTCTTAGGCAAAACGATGGATTCGCCGGGTCCGATGATGGCCGTGTGCAATTTGAAGAAGACAACCGGAAAATCAGGAAATGGCAGCTTCGACTCGATTGCGTGCTCGCGATAATTCAATCCGATGGCGAAGATGCGCGGAGGATTCAGGAGCGGGGCATGCAATCGGACATCGCTGAGCTGATAGGCCGGGTAGGTTCCCGGCGGATCGATGGCGGTGACCCCAGCGGCAATCATCGCCAGCGTGTCGGCGTAGGGCGTACTGGAGAGATCGATGACAAGGTTCATCTCTTCCATGAGCGCGCCAGGGTTCACAGCTCCACCTTCAATCGAAAACGAGACAAGTTTCACGAGTGACCTCCGGGATAAATCCTGTTGGGGGGCGTGAGCTGCGGTTTACGCAGCGGTCCAGCCGCCGTCGAGCGTGAGCAGGGAGCCGGTAACGAACGCGGCCTCATCTGAAGCAAGATAGCGGACTGCCGCGGCCACTTCTTCCGGACGCCCCAACCGCCCGACGGGCTGGCGCGCGCGCAGCTCCGCGCGCGTCTCCTCTTTGTTGTCCTTGTGAAATTTCTCGAGATAGCCTTCGACAAACGGCGTTTGCACCGTGCCGGGGCAGACGGCATTCACGCGCAGAGTCTTCGGATACTCAACCGCCAGCTGCCGCGTCATCGCAATCACGGCGCCCTTCGACGTGCAGTAGGCAAAGCGCTGCTTGATGCCGACGAGTCCGGAAACCGATGCAATATTCACAATGGCGCCAACGGTTTCATGGTGTTCTGCGGACGCGAGCAGAAGCGGCAGGAAAGCGCGGGTGACGAGATAGACGCCACGGACATTGACGTTCATCAGACGGTCGAAATCCTCAGGTTCGGTGACTTCAATCGAGCCCACATGCCCGATGCCGGCATTATTGACGAGAATATCGAGGTAATCGAGCTGTGCGGCGGCCGCGGCAATCGATTCCGCGCTGGTTACATCGAGGTGCAGCGCTTTGGCTCGCCCGAGAGACGTATCGAGCGCCCCGGCTGCCGGCAGGTTGACGTCGGCAATCCAGACGAACGCGCCGGCGCGCACAAGCTCCTTCACGGTGGCTTCGCCAATTCCGCTTGCGCCGCCCGTGACCAGAGCGTGTCGGCCGTCCAGCCGGTAGGGAAGGGAATGATCTTCCATGGAGTGCGTCAGCTTTTCCGCGCGTCGGCGAGCACCTTCAAATACGCGCGCGCAGTCTCGGTGATGGTTTCGGGTTTGCCCGCGTCGATGGCCGCCAGGTTCACAAGATCGCTGCCTACGCCGAGGGCGCGTGCGCCCGCCCGGATGAAGCTCTCGGCGGTTTGCAGGGTGACGCCGCCCGTGGGAATCAGCTTGAGATGAGGAAAGGGTGCGAGCAATGCCTTGATGTAACTCGCGCCGCCGACCGCGGAGCAGGGAAAGATCTTCACGTAATCCGCGCCGGCATTCCACGCCGTGATTGCCTCTGTAGGCGTGAGCGCGCCGGGACACGAAGTTTTCCTGTTGGCCTTGGTCACGCGGATGACTTCGGGGTGAAGACTGGGACTGACGACAAACTCAGCGCCCGCATCGATGGTGGCCTGGGCTTGTTCCGCGCTGGTGACGGTGCCCGACCCGAGAAGAAGCGCCGATCCATATTCATTTTTCAGTTCTTTCAAGAGATCGATGGCGCCGGGGACGGTCATCGTCACTTCCACCACGGTAACGCCGCCGGCCATCATCGCGTCGACAACCGTTCGTCCCTGGGCCACGCTCTTGGCGCGCAAGACGGGGATAAGTCCGACGCGCTCGATGAATTCCTGTGTGGATTCGGCCATCTTGGAACACCTCAAAAGCGGGGCTAGCGGAGTTCGAAAGAAAGCAAGTCAGCGAGTTAGCAAGTCAGCGCGCCGTGCGCCGGACCGACCCTAGCGCGCGATGCGCGCAGACCCTCCCTTGATCAGCCGCTCGACTTCGGCGAGCGTGGCCATGCTGGTGTCGCCCGGCGTGGTCATGGCGAGTGCGCCGTGAGCCACGCCGCAGCGCATAGCCCACTCAATTCCTTTGCCGGCGATGAGTCCATAAATCAGCCCGGAAGCAAAGCTGTCTCCGCCTCCCACGCGGTCAAGGATATCGATTTCGCGCTGCGGCACGTGGACGATTTTGTCTTCATAGAGCGCGATGGCTCCCCACGCGTTGCGGCTGGCCGTGTGCGCCGTGCGCAGCGTACTGGCGACGAGCTTCAGATTCGGATAGGCCGAAACGACCTCGCGCAGCATCTCCTCGTATCCGGCGATGGGCAACTCGGCAAAGTCTTCGCTCGCGCCCTTAACCTGTACACCGAGCATCGCGGAGAAGTCTTCTTCGTTTCCAAGGAGCAGATCCACTTTGCGCACAATCTCGCGATTCACCTCCTGCGCCTTCGTTTTTCCGCCGATCGACTTCCACAGCGAATCACGAAAATTCAGGTCGTAGGATATGGGCGTGCCGTGCTTGCGCGCCGCAGCCATGGCCTCCACGGCCACTTCGGTCGTGGAGGACGAAAGCGCCGCAAAGATGCCGCCGGTGTGAAACCACTTCGTGCCGTTCTGATCCCCGAAGATTTGTTCCCAATCAAAGTCGCCGCGCTTTACCTGGCTGATCGCGGTGTGTCCGCGATCGGAGCAGCCAACCGCCCCGCGCACGCCGAAGCCGCGCTCAGTAAAATTCAGGCCGTTGCGCACGCTGCGGCCGACGCCGTCATACGGAACCCATTTGAGCAGGGATGTATCCACGCCGCCCTGCAGAATGCAGTCTTCCACCAGCCGGCCGACGGGATTATCAGCCAGCGCTGTGACAATGGCGGTGCGCAAACCAAAGCAGCGACGCAACCCGCGAGCCACGTTGTATTCGCCGCCGCCCTCCCACACCTCAAAATGCCGCGTGGTATGAATGCGGCCTTCGCAGGGGTCGAGGCGCAGCATCACTTCGCCCAGGCTGAGGCAATCCCAGCGGCGCGAGCCATCCGGAATGGATATCGTTTCCACGTCTCCACATAATCTATCGCATCGAGCCGCCGCGATTGGCGAATCGGCCGGACGTCCGCTAATGCGGACGGCTGGGCAGACAGCGTACACTGCATGGGACAAAGACCAGCCCGGCGTCGGGCGCAACACAATCGGGGAGGGCGAGAAGCAACGATGGGCGAACGGCAGAAGTTGCGCATGGGACTGGTGGGCGGAGGGCCGGGCGCGTTCATTGGCCCCGTGCATCGCATTGCCGCGGAGCTGGACGGCCGGTGCGCGCTGGTGGCTGGCGCATTCTCGAGGGATGCGGAACGCTCCCGCGAGGCCGGCGCTGCGTTCGGCATCGACCATGCGCGCGCCTACGCGCATTTCAACCAGATGATCGAGGCCGAAAGCAAGCGGCCGGACGGTATCGATTTCGTGGTGATCGCCACGCCCAATCACCTTCACCTGCCCATTGCCCTGGCCGCCTTGAAGTCCGGCATCCCCGTGATGAGTGACAAGCCCGCGACGGCAACGTACGAAGAGGCGCTTGAGCTCGAAGCGGCAGTCCGCAGCTCCGGACTTCCCTATGGCCTGACGCATACCTATGCCGGCTATGCCATGGTGCGCGAGGCACGCGCCCTGTTTGCCGCGAAGAAATTTGGCGCCATCCGCAAGGTTGCCGTGGAGTATCTGCAGGGATGGCTAAGCCGCCGGCTGGAGACCACGGGGCACAAGCAGGCGGAATGGCGCTCCGACCCGGCCCGCAGCGGACCCGGCGGCGCCATCGGCGACATCGGCACGCATGCGTTTCATCTGCTCGAGTACATCAGCGGGCTCAAGGTGACGGCCATCAACGCGACGCTGCGCTGCGTGGTGCCGGGCCGCAGGCTCGACGACGATTGCAACGCTTTTGTGCGCATGGAGAACGGCGTCGCCGGCACGCTGGCGTGTTCACAGATTGCCGCGGGCGAGCTCAATGAGATGCGGGTGCGCATTTACGGAGAAACCGGCTCAATTGAATGGCGCCAGCAGGATCCGAATCGGCTGATCGTCAAATGGCTCGACGGACCGGAGGAGATTCACCACGCCGCGGCAAGCTATCTGGGCCGCGACGCGCTGGCCGCGGCGCGTGTGCCTGCAGGTCATCCGGAAGGCTACCTCGAAGCGTTCGCAGTTCTCTATCGCGAGTTTGCCGATGCACTGGTCGAGTGGAAGCAGGGCAATCCGCAGCCGCTTCCGGGTACTCTTCCCGGCATTGAAGCCGGAGTCAGGGGCATGCGGTTTATCGAGCGGGTGATCGAAAGTAACAAGCGAGAAGGCTGGGTGGATTTTTGAGAACAGCTTTCGGCTTTTTGCTTGTCTCCAAGAGTCGATGGCTCTGGTGGCAAGGCGAGTGATTCCGGTGGCGCGACGACCGAATCGAAGTCGACAGGAGATTTGAGGGATGAAGACCATTAAGGGGCCGGGAATTTTTCTGGCGCAATTCGCCGGCGACGCTGCGCCCTTCAACACGCTCGTGGGCATGGCCAAGTGGGCTGCGGACCTGGGATACGTGGGCGTCCAGATTCCCAGCTGGGACCGGCGGCTCTTCGATCTCGACCGCGCCGCGGAAAGCAAAACGTACTGCGATGAGATTCTCGGCGTGGTTGCACAGGCGGGCCTGGCCATCACCGAGCTCTCCACCCATTTGCAGGGGCAACTCGTGGCCAGCCATCCCGCGTTCGATACGCTTCTCGATGCTTTTGCCCCGCAGGAGCTGGCCGGCAATGCAAAAGCGCGGCAGGCGTGGGCGATCGAGCAACTACGATGTGCGGCAAAGGCAAGCCGCAGCCTGGGCCTGACTTCGCATGCTACCTTTTCCGGCGCGCTGGCGTGGCCGTTTTTCTATCCCTGGCCGCAGCGGCCCGCCGGGCTCGTCGACGAAGCCTTCAAGGAACTGGCCAGGCTCTGGAAGCCGATTTTGGATGCGTTCGACGAGTGCGGCGTCGATCTCTGCTACGAGTTACATCCCGGCGAAGATCTGCACGACGGCGCGACCTTCGAGCGGTTTCTGTCCGCAGTTGAGGATCATCCGCGCGCCAACATTCTTTACGATCCCAGCCACATGGTTCTGCAGCAGCTGAATTATCTCGACTTCCTCGATCTCTATCACGATCGTGTTCGCGCGTTTCACGTGAAGGATGCGGAGTTTCATCCAACGGGCCGCGCCGGCGTGTACGGCGGCTATCAGGATTGGATCGATCGTCCCGGCCGCTTTCGCTCGCTTGGCGACGGGCAGATCGATTTCCGCCAGGTATTCAGCAAGATGGCGCAGTACGATTACCCTGGATGGGCCGTGGTGGAGTGGGAGTGTTGTATCAAGCATCCGCAAGCCGGAGCGGCGGAGGGTGCGATCTTTGTGCGCGAGCATATCATTCGCGTGACCGATCGCGCGTTCGACGATTTTGCCGGCGGCGCGGCAGACCGCGAGCACAACCGGAAGATTCTGGGATTCTGAATTTGCGCAAAAGGTGTAATCTTGCGGGCGCACGGGGTCTGGCAGCAATGAGCGTGCGTCACTCTTCGCCGCTCGGAGTCTCGACGGGCGAAGCCGTGCTTCCCGGAGCGACAATCCCGTACTTCCGGTCGAGAAAAGCCTGCAGTTCTTCAGGCAAGTGGGGGGCGAGCTCCTGCCAGGTGAGCGCCTTCAATCGGACGCGCAACTTTGCGCTCTTGACCGCAGCCATTACCTGAAACCATTCTTCACGCAGGTCGGGCCGGCGCGCGTCATGCAGGACGCAAAAGCTGTATCCGGATAAGTGGGCCGCCAGCACATTGCGGAGGAGCTGATAACTCGCGTAGCCCGGA
>JASHTS010000149.1 GCA_030040425.1 Acidobacteriaceae bacterium
GGTTTCGCGCAGTCGGCGCCCCCGCCGGATCGCGTGCCGGCCGATTTCGAGGATGTGACCGCGCAGGTCGGCGTTCATTTTCTGCATCAGGCCCCGCACAGCTCGCGCAAGTATCTTCTCGAAACCATGGGTTCGGGCGTCGCCTTGTTCGACTACGACAACGATGGCCGCCTGGATCTCTATCTGGTGAACGGCGCACCCTTCGGCGATTTTGTGCCTCCGGGCACGATCCCGCAGAAGACGGGCCCGAAGTACTGGAACCGCCTCTATCACCAGAAGCCGGACGGCACCTTCGAAGACGTCACTGAGAAAGCGGGCCTGGCCGGCGTAGGCTACGGAATGGGCGTGGCCGTGGGCGACTACGACAACGACGGTTACGAAGATCTGTTCGTCACTTCGCTGGGCGGCAATCACCTCTATCACAACAACGGCAACGGCACCTTCACCGATGTGACAAAACAGGCGGGTGTGGGCGGCAGCGGCTGGTCTACCTCCGCTGCCTGGGTCGACCTCGATGGCGACGGCTACCTGGACCTGGTGGTGCTGCGCTACATCCAGTGGGACTGGAACGACGTGTGGTGCGGATCAAAGGAGAATCGCGGCTACTGCCATCCCGATGTGTTCCCGCCCATTTCCATGCTCGTCTACCACAACAACGGCAATGGAACATTCACGGAGGAGGCGCAGAAACTCGGCCTCGCCACGCCGGCCAAGGCGCTCGGGATTGCCGTCGCCGACTACGATCGCGACGGACGCCCCGATCTCTTTGTCGCCAACGATTCGATGATGGAGTTTCTGTTCCATCAGAAGGCCGATGGAACCTTTGAAGAGGTGGGACTCGACTCCGGCGTGGCCGTGAATGGGGACGGGCAGACGTTCGCGGGCATGGGCGCCGATTTTGCCGACTACGACAACGACGGATGGCCCGACCTGTTTGTCGATGATCTGGCCAACCAGGGATACAATCTCTACCGCAACGACGGCGATGGGACCTTCAGTGACGCGAGCGATGTCGCCGGACTGGCAGGAGCGACTCTGCTCCACTCCGGGTGGGGCGCGCGGTTTGTCGATTACGACAACGACGGCTGGAAAGATCTGCTGATCGCACAGGGACACGATCTCGACACCATCGCCAAGAGTTTTCCCAATCTCCGTTACCGCGAAGCTCCTCTGCTGCTGCGCAACCTCGGGGGCGGGAAGTTTGTCGATGTCGGTCCGGTTTCGAACGATGTCTTCCGCAAGGCATGGGTCGGTCGAGGACTGGCCATCGGAGACATCGACAACGACGGGCGCATGGACGCGGTGATCACGGAGAACGGCGGGCCGGCGCACATTCTGATGAACCGGACAAAAACCTTGAATCATTGGATTGGCTTCAAACTCGTCGGCCACAAGTCCAACCGCGATGGCATCGGCGCAGTGATTCGCATCGACACTTCGGCGGGATCGCAGTGGGAGACGGTCACGACCGCTTCGAGCTATCTCTCCGCCAGCGATGTGCGCGCCCACTTCGGCATCGGTCCCGACACTTCCGTCAAAACGGTGGAGATTCGCTGGCCGAGCAGCATTGTGCAGACGCTCAAAAACGTACCCGGCGGACAATATCTGCGCGTGGACGAGCCCGCACCGGCGGCTCAAGAGAACTTGCGCGCTGCGCCGGCCAAATAGCTGAGCGGCTATCTGGGCTATGTGGTCACGTTTTTGAGATACACCGAGTATCGCTCGTCCACGATCCGGTTCAGCGGCACCAGCGTATGCGTGGGCCCGCGCCCCTTGGTGTGGAACAGCAGCGGATAATCGCGCGTCCCCTCGGCGCGCTCGAACCAGATTGCGCCGGGCTCCGGAGCCGTTCCTTCCACCAGTTTGCCGTCCGGGCCGCGATGCGGAGGCGGGCGCAAATCCACTGTCGGCATCGGGTATCCATCGTCGCCGCGCCACGGTCCGTTGTCGCCATAAATCATCTCCGTCGTCAGTCCCTCGGTTCCCTCGAGGGCAGCCAGCACCAGGGGGCCGTACATGGCTGCCTGCACTTGCTTGTCGTCGGGTGTGGTGTCGACGTGAAGCACCAGCGGCATGTCGATCGCGATTTGGTCGCCGGGCTTCCAGTCGTGTTCGAGCGTCACGTAGGTCGAAGGTGTCGGCGTCACGTTCTGCTGCTGCCCGTTAATGCTGTAGACGGCTCCCTCCGTCGCCCAGTAAGGCACGCGGATCCGCAGCGCCGTCGGCGCCGAGGGCGCGCTCTTGATGGTCAACGTCACCCGCTCATCGGCCGGGAAATCCGTCGCCTGCTCCAGCTTCATTCCCCGTTCCTTCCAGTCGAGCGTGGACGGAACGAAGAGGTTCACATAAACCGACTGGTCGTCATGAAAATAGATCGAGTTATTCAGCTTTGAATATTCTTCCGATCCTGTGCCGGTGCAGCACCAGAACGAATCGAACTCCGTTCCGAAGGTCTTGTACTTGCCCGGTTGCAGCGAAACGTAGTACATCAGCATGCCGTTGCGATCCTGCGTTCCGTAGCGCACATTCATCAGCACGCGCTCGTAATAATCGAAGAACGTGGCCTCCGGGTTCTGGCCGAAAAGGTGCCGCGTGAGCTTCATCATGTTATAGGAGCAGCAGCACTCTTCCGCGGCCGGTCCCAGCTGGCTCGCGATCGCGTCCGGCTCATGCCAGAACTCGCCGTTGCTGGTGCCGCCGGTCGCGTAGATATGGTGCTCCGTCACCATGCGATAAAAATTCTCGCTGATCTGCCTGTAGCGGTCGTCGCCGGTCAGTTCGTAGCCGCGCGCTGCCCCAATCACCTTGGGGATATTCGTATTGGCATGATTGCCCGCGAGCATGTCCTGGTTGGCCGCCAGCGGATCGAAGATTTTGTGGTGCTCGAAGCGGAAGCCCAGATCGCGATATTTCGTGTTGCCGGTAATTGCATACAGGTTGAAGGACGCCTCGTTCATGCCGCCCTGCTCCACCAGCAGCACCTTCTGCCAGTCGTCGTCGGTGAAGCTCGTGGCGTACGCGTCAGCCCAGTCCGCCATCTGCGTCGCCATATTCAGTGCCTGCCGGTTGCCCACGTGTGTGTGCATGTCGATCAGGCCGGCCATGATCTTGTGATAGGTGTAAAAGGGCGCCCATACTCTTTCATGCTTCCGCAGGCGGTCGTAGAAGGTGGCCGGGTACGCGCCCAGATAGCCGTCCTTTTGCTGGCACTCCGCCAGCATGCTTACCAGTTCATTCGCCTTGGCGGCAATAAAGTCGTCTCCCGTGCTCGCATGCATCAGCGCGCACGACGACATGTAATGACCCACATAATGCCCGCGCAGCTCGCAGTCGGGCGCTTCCCATCCGCCCAGCGGATCGGCGTCGGTTGGGATGCCCGCCGTCACGCGGAAGTTGTAAGCCAGCCTCTCGTTGGGCAGCGAATAAAGAAAGCTGCGGTTCAGCTCCATGGTGTCTTCCCAGAAGCTGGGCAGCAGGCGCACGTCGGGCATCGAGAAGGGCTTCGCCTTCCACTGCACTTTGGCCACGGGCGCGTTCGTCAGCATCTGCGTGGCAATATCCGTCTCCGCGCTTCCCGCCGCCTTTTGCGTCCCCTTGCCTGCCAGGGCCATCACTCCGCGCGGAAGAAGCGCGGCTGCTCCGGTGCACACGGCGCTGCCAACAAACTTTCGGCGGCTCAAATTGCGATTCATGCTTCCCCCTTCTGCTTGGGTATCGATCTTTCCGTAGGATCGAATCGGATCGGATCGGACGACCCTGCGTGGCTTTCCTTCAAGTCATCGTCGCCACCACGGTAAAATTGCGTTCCCTTCGAGGGACAAAGACGGCGGCATCCCGATTTCTCCCGCCCGCCGATACGGCACGGCCGTTGACCGTAAGCCCCTGAAGAGATCGACCCCGCGGAACGCGAAATGTCACCTGTAGCTCCCTCGGGAGCGTGCTAGTCCTTGACAGAGCAATCGTTGCCACCAGCTGGTTCTCCGCACGGGCTTCCAAATGATAGTCCACGCGCCCCCAGCGAGTGGGCGCCTGCTCGATGCCGATCTTATTTCCCGAGCCCACCCACTTCCGCGGCAGAGCCCGTCCGAAGGAAAGCCGCTCGCCATCCGGGTCTTCGAAGACCAGCATCCATCGCAGAAGCAGCGGAATCGTCTGCTGTGCCGGAATGCAGAACAGTGCGCCGTCGCCCGTAATTCCGGAGACCTCGCCCGCCGTCCAGCTTCCGCGGGAGTGATCGTGATAGCGGTGCGCATAGAGAAACAGGAGATATTCGTCGATCCGGTCCAGCCGCAGCAACGCCTGTGCGTATCCGTAGGAGATGAAGCCGAGAATGTCGCGGCCCTGCGGATGCGGTCTCTCCACATTCGCCACCACGCCCAGCGTCGTGGCTCCATAGGCTCGCATGCAGTCGATGATCGTTGCGCTCTGCTCGTCGCTCAGCACTCCCGGCTGCAGCAATTCCGCGTAGCAGCGATGCACCCAGCCCTGCTCGCTCGGATGTTCCTGCTCCATCGATTCCCAGAAGGTGAGCTTGGCTCCCGGCAGAGGTCCGATGTACGGCGGAGTTTTGTCGCGCCGGATGTTTGCGTCAATGCTCTTCACCAGTGTCGCCCGCAGCTGCTCGCTGCGCCCTTGCCATTCTCGGGATTGGGTCGCGCCCTCTGCCCCGAAGGCTTCCGGCCACACCCCGGCCAGATCCCGCCATCCGCGCACGGCAAACGCGCTGTTGGAGAAATAGGGCTTCCACCACACCGACGGGTCAGGCATCAGGCACGAATCCGATTCACACCACCCGTGAATCAGCCCATACCCCGGTTCCGTGGGCTGCAACCGCAATGCCGCATCGTGCAGCTCCGCCAGCAACGATGCCGTCGCTTCGATCTTCTCCCCGTGCTTGCGCAACAACGCCGCATCTGCGGTATAGCGGTAATAGCGTGCGATCAGCGAAAGCGTCAGTCCGAACTGCGCGGTCTCCGGCCCGCGCATGTTCACCATCCCCTTCGCGTCCACGAAGCTCGTGAAGTAATTGTCGAAAACCTCCCGAGCCTGCGTAAATCGCCCGTATTCCAGGTTCGCGTAGAGTGACATGGTAAAGATGTCCTGAAAACCGTCGTACTCCGGCCCGTAATAGTCGCGGTCTACCGCACCGTACTTGGGGTACACACCGCCGGGCCGGACTATCTGCTCCTTCACAAAGGCGTACTGCCCCATGTCGGCCCAGCTCGCGTCCGGCAGTGTGAGGGGCGCGGTTTCACTCATCAGGCGGTCCCAGTATTCGGCGAATTCCAGCAATCCGCGGTAAAACTCCGCGTCATCCGGATTCTGCCGCCGCTGCGTGTACGGCGGATAGCTGTAGCCGTATACAGCTTTCACCATCTTTCCGTCGCGCACCTGCACCACGCGATGCCAGGTCTGCACGATGAAACGGTCGTGCGCCAGCACATCGCCGAAGACAACGGTTTCAAAATACGAACCGTCGTCACCCGGCAGAATCTTGCGCACCGCCGGCATCCAGCCGCCCACCAGCCCCTCATGCCGCCGGCGGGCCCGCTGGTTCGTCATCTCAGGGAAAAACTGCACCGGGTGCCATGTGCGCGTGTTGCCTGCGGGATAAACAGGCATGGTGTCGCAGCACTCCCGTGTGCCCACGATCGTGTTCCAGTTCGGCCGATAGTAGTGCCCCTCGGGGGCGGCCGAGTCCATCGGGGGAGCCGCGCGCCGCACCGCGTCTTCGTCCGGCTCCCCGTTTTCGAGGAGTTTGTCCGCCAGCAGGTCCGGGCCGGACATGGCGATCTGGCTCAGTTGCAAGCCAAGGTATTGCGGCCCATCTTCGGCAAACACGGCTTCCGCGCTCTTGGGTAAAACGCGCGCGGAGCCGGCCGACGAAAGGAACGTAATCGCGCCATCCCGCGTGCGCAGATCCTCGTAAACCGTCCACTCCTCCTGGCCGCGCGTGAAGCGGCTCAACTGCGTATGCCCTTCCACGGATATTTCGCTGGAACGGCGTGCACCGCGCAGCAGCCCCGCGGGCATTTCTGCGGCGGGCGCCGTCTGCGCATGCGCAGCGAATGCGCGCAGGGCGGCTGTTCCTGCTGCCACGGTTTGGAGAAACCGTCTTCTGTCCATCTCTTTCGCCAGGCCGGCGAGCAGCGTTCCCGGCGTACTCCCGGGAATGGCACGACGCTCCGCTTGCGCATCGGCTCCGGCTTGCCCGTCTTCGCTGAGTTATACAGCAAAGCACCAAATGTATACAACTTCGTATCCTTGTTTTGGGGGCAAAATGAATCTGAGTTTTGCTTACAATAGCCCCATGAACCCGCGCTTCGCCTTGGTTGCTGCCGCGTCTGTCCTCCTTTTCTGGGGCCCCGCAGCAGCCTGGAGCAAGGCCCAGTCCATCGCATCCCCGCATCCTCCTGCTGCCGCTGATTCTCAACCGCAGTTCCCCGCCGGCGACGCAGACGCCCGGGCACAATTGGTAACCGGCGCGCAGCTCACCGCCCAGGGTTATCTGCAGCAGGCCATCCCGCATTTGCTCGCCGCCCGGGCCGGCGGAGTTGACCCCTACGCGACCGGCGTCAATCTCGGCATCTGCTACTTGGGGACGGGGAACCCGGCGCAGGCGATCGCGGTGCTCCAGTCCCTCGACGCGTCCGGCCTGGGCAGCGCAACCGTCGACAATCTCCTGGCTCAGGCCTTCATCGCCAATGCGCAGCCGCAAGAAGCGCTCGGCGCTTTCCGCCGCGCTGCCGCGCGCAATCCCAAAGACGAAAAACTTTATGCCTATCTCGCCGATTCCTGCAGAGATCACAAGGATTACGCTCTTGGTCTCGAAATCGTCGATCAGGGACTGCTGCAATTGCCCGACTCTGCACGCCTGCACTACGAAAGCGGTCTCTTTCAAAGCCAGCTGGGCCGTTTTGAGGAGAGCGGCAGCGCCGAGTTCAGCCGCGCCGCTCAGCTGGCGCCGGAGAGCTATATCGGCTTCCTTGCCCTGGTGCAGAAAGATCTCTACGAAGATGATTTCGCTTCTGCGGATAAAGTCCTTCACCAGGCCATACAATCAGGACAGCGTGACTATCGCATGCTGTCCCTGCTGGGTACGGTTCTGCTCCACGAAGGCGCCGCGCCGGGCGATGTGCGGTTCGCCGAGGCAAAGAACGCCCTGGAGGAATCGGCGCAGCTGAACCCCGGCTACTCGGCCACCCAGATCGCCCTCGGAAAGATTGCGCTGATGGAGAATCAGCCGCAGAAGGCCATCGATCATCTCGAAATCGGGCGCCGTCTCGAGCCCGATAATCCCGCCGTCTACGCCAATCTTGCCAGCGCTTATGACCGGCTCGGCGACCACGCCCAGGCGCGGCTGATGCGCCGGCAACTCGGTCGCCTGCTCGCGGAAAAGCCGCCGGCGCCCGCAGAAACCCTGCCCTAGCGTTCCTCAAGTCGCGGTTTCGGCCTCTTTTCGAGGGTTTCTCTCGCCTTTTCCGTCCCTTGCAGGGGATTTCGTTCTTGACAATGCATACAATCTTTAATACAACATGAGACTCATGGAGGAGGACAATCCCCGTCCTCCCCAACGCCTGTCGTCGGTCGCGGCCCTGCCATCCGCGGGGTATCGTTTATCTGCGACGCGAGACCCCGAATTCGCGCGGGATAAGAAAACGCTTGATAGGAACTCAGGAGGTCATTTCATGCAGAGCGGCGGAGTGTGGCGGAGTTTATCTCTTCTGGCAGTCCTGGGAGTCATCCTTGCCCTTCCCTCGTTCCGGGCGCTTGCCCAGGAAGGCAGCGAAGGAACCATTGCCGTCAGCGTGCAGGATTCATCCGGCGCTGTCGTCTCCGGCGCCACTCTCACTCTGGTTGCGGCGCGCACCAATGACACGCGCGTTGCTCAATCCTCGGGCGCCGGCACATATACTTTCGTGAACCTGCCTATCGGCCAGTATCAACTCACCGTAGAGCGCAGCGGCTTCGGGACCAAGGTTTACTCCTCCATCGCCGTCGAGCCATCGCAGGCCACGTCTCTCGAGGTCAAGCTCTCCGTCGGCTCTGCTACGCAGACGGTGCAGGTGAACTCCGAGGCAACACCGATCCTCCAGACGACCTCGAATGAAATCGGATCGGTACTCGATACCAAGCAGATCCAGGATCTGCCCATCAACGGCCGCGACATCACCAACCTGGCGACCATTGTGCCCGGATACAGCGGCGCCAACGGTCAGGGCACGTTTAATGGGCTGCCGATCATGGACGAGGGCAGCAACATGGATGGCATGGTCGGCAACGCCAGCCGCATGAAGTTCGACGCCAACATCGAGCCGGCCGTCTCGCCGCGTCTCGAAGACATCGAGCAGATGAGCGTGCAGACCGACCAGCTCAATCTGGACTCCGGCTTCGGGCAGTCCACCACCCAGGTAACCTTCGTTACCAAGCGCGGCGGAAACCAGTTTCACGGTCTGCTCTACGAGGACTTTCGCAACGACGGCCTGAATGCCAACAGCTGGTTCAATGACGCTTTCAGCCCGCGCCTGCCCAAGAACAAACTCATCGAGAATGACTTCGGCGGCAGCATCGGCGGACCCATCCTGCACAACAAGCTCTTCTTCTTCGGCACCTACGCCATGGAGAAGATCCCGGGCAGCTTTACCGCGACCAACCTTGCCTTCACCAGCGCCGCGCAGGGCGGCACCTTTACCTACGCGGGGACGGATGGCGCGACCCATACGGCGAACCTTCTCACCATCGCGCAAAACAGCGGCCTGGGGATTCCGTCCACGGTCAATGCGGAGGTTGCCAAGCAATTCTCCGCCATCGACGCCAGTCTGAGCTCCGCAAAACTTGCGGGTACTTCCGACCCAAACTACCAGGAGGTTGCCTGGAATGTACCTTCGCCGCAGACGTATTACTTTCCAGTTGCGCGCCTTGATTACGATCTCTCGCAGAAGGCCAGGATGTATCTCTCCTGGATGATGACGCAGCAGGATCAGCCGGGCGTGACCGCGCCCACCTTCCCGGGGAGCGGCTTTGCCAATCAGGAGGCCGGAAACCAGACCAGGAACTTCACCGGTACCTATGGTTTCGATTACACCATTTCGCCGCAGTTGATCAACCAACTCAAGGCGGGCTACCTCTACGACGCGACGTTGTACGCCTATAACGCGGCGCCACTCTACGTGACCGAACCAACTGTGAACTGGAATTACCCGGGAACCACTAATCCGGCGACCAACGAACCTTTTCCAATGTCGGGCCAATCTTACCAGTTGCCCATTGATACCTACTACCCCATCCTCGATTTTTCCGACTCCATGACGTGGCAGCGCGGAAAACACACCATCCAGTACGGCGTCTCCTGGTACCACGAACAGGATCACTACTGGAATGCGCCGGGAGGGTTCTATAACTACAACTTTGGCCTGGCAACCGGCGACCCGGCGATCAACGCCTTCACGAACTCCGGCAGCACTCCGACACTTCCCGATGCAACCAGTGCTGAACTGCAGAAGGCCGATGCGCTGTACGCGATCCTGGCAGGCCGGCTGAGCGGGGTCAACGGAGAAAACTCTTACAACATCAAGACCAAGACATATAGCCCGACCGGCACCATGAGCGAATATCCTCTGGACGAGGTCTCCTCGGCGTGGAGTTTGTTCACTGAAGACTCCTGGCGTGTGACTTCGGCCTTAACTCTCAACTACGGCCTGCGCTGGGATATCTTCGGCCCCGAGAAGGACCTCACCGGCCAATACCATTCCGCGGACCAGGCCGCCATCTTCGGCCCCACCGCCGCCGGTGACCTCTTCAAGCCCGGCACGCTCAACGGCGAGGCGAACCCGGAGATCGCTGTCCATGCCGAGCCATATCAGCCATGGCGCGTTACGCCCCAGCCGGCCTTCGGCTTTGCCTGGAACCCCAGAATGGAGAGCGGTCCATTGGCGGCGCTCTTTGGCGGCAACAAGACCGTCATTCGCGGCGGTTACGCGCTGCGCCGCTTCACCGAGCCGTATCAATATTTTTGGGATTTTGCCACGGACTACGGACAGTTTTACTACCAGCAGTTCAACCTCATCCCGAACAACACCGGGCAGCCGGGAACCTTTGCTCCCGGCAGCCTCTCGATCGGCGACACCCTGCCGTCCTTCACCTTGGCGCCAACGACGTACCAGGCGACTTCGCCGGAGTCGGAGTTCACGTTTCAGGAGGGACCGGGGGTCAACGGGATTCAGCCGAATCTCAACGAACCCACTTCGGAATCCTGGAACTTCGGCATTCAGCGCTCGATCGGCCGGTCCATGGCGCTCGAAGTCCGCTACAACGCCAATCACACCCTCCACCAGTGGATTTCCATCGATCCCAACGAAGTGAATATCTTCGAAAACGGATTCCTCAAGGACTTTCAGAATGCCCAGAAGAACCTGGCCGCTTCGGGAGGTGCAAACTTCTCCAGCAGCAACGGCAACCCGACTCCCATTCTCGATGCAGCCTTCGGCGGACCCAGCGCCCCCGATTACACGAATAGCCAGTACATCACTTACCTGAACACGGGCCAGGCGGGGGCGTTGGCCGGAATCGTTACCGGCATCAACGGCACCGTTCCCTATTTCTGCAATCTTGTCGGCGCCGGCTTCACGCCCTGTGCCAACAACGCAGGCTATACTGGCGCCGGCGCGGGCTACCCGATCAACTTCTTTGAGGCCAATCCGTACGCAATCGGCACGGGCGGGGGTAATTCCAGCGGAGAGCTCTACTCGGAAGGCTATTCCAATTACAACGGCCTGCAGGTCGATCTTCGCCAGGGGACCTGGCACGGTCTGCAGTACGACGCCAACTACACCTGGAGCCACAGCCTCTCTGTGGAGTCGCCGAATTCCTGGACTGGCTCCTTCGATGCGTTCACGCTGCGCAATCTGAGAGAGAGCTACGGGCCCAGCGTATTCGATCTCCGCAACGTCTTCCACGCCAACGGCACTTACGATATCCCCGTTGGCCATGGGCGTGCCTATCTCAACCACAATCGGGCGCTGGACGCGATTGTGGGCGGATACACGGTGGGAACGATCGTGAGCTGGCAGAGCGGCGCACCGGCCCTGCTCGGCGGCGAGTTTGACACCTTCAATGACTACGCTGACGGCGGCATCGAGCTGAACAACGTGACTCCGAGCCAGTTGCAGAGGGCCGTCGGTGTTCACGAGGTCCCGGGTCAGCCCTACGCCGATCTGATCAATTCAAAGTATCTGACCAGCCCGACGGGAGGCGGCGCCAACTCGAGCTACATCACGCCCAACATCACGCCTGGAACCTTCGGTCAGAGAGTCTACCTCCACGGACCGCCACAGTTCTACCAGGACATGGAGTTGACCAAGCTGTTCCCCATCCACGAGGCGCTGAATTTCAACCTCCAGGCCTCCTTCATCAATCTCTGGAATCATCCGGTCTTCGGCAATGCCGACGGCTTTGGACCGGTGATTGGCGGATCAGCCTCGGCCTTCGATGCCGGAATTCAGGATTACACGTTCGCCCAGGGCAGTCCCACCAATGAAGGTCTCGGCTTTGGACGCATCATCGAATTTCGCGGAAACTTCGCGTTCTAAATCCTCCTGTGCCGGATGGTTCAAAGCCGTCCGGCCGCTTCATTCGGACGGCGGCTTATACTGTCTGCGCGACCGGCTTCGGCCGCACCATCGAACCGCGTGGCAAATTTACCTTCCGCTTCCTGCCTCCTGTGCCGGGCCAATCTCAGGTGTCCGGCAGTTTGTTCCCGCTCGCGCGCGTCCGCGGTTGCGTCTCGACTCGCCTTGCAGGCCGATGCGGAGCGGTTGAGTCCGCACCGGCATTCTCTCCGCGGCCACAGCATTCTGGCGCTCGGAATATCCGCCCTCTGGATGCCGCTCACGGCAGGAGCGCAATCTCCGCAGCCGCCGATTCCCGGACCCATGCTCAACCAGGGCGTCGTCACCATCGACACGCCGCAGTTCACTCTCAAGCTGGTGCACTCTTCGCAAACCGTCGCGGCCCTCCTGCCCAAAGGAGCCGACGGCTTCGACTTCACCCCCGGCGATCAGCTCGTTGCGCGCTCGCAGAATGGTTATTACCACCTCGGCGATCTCGACCTCCGCCTGCGTACCGGCTCTTCCGGCCCGTGGCGCGACTACTCCACCGCGCTCGCTCGCAAACCCGTCGCGCAGCTCGCCGCCGGAGGAAACGTGCTCGCTTCCGCTGATCTGGCTCCCACTTTGCCGTCCGACATTCCAGTGGCGATCACCCGTAGCTGGATCGACGACCGCGGACAGCTCGTTCTGCGCTTCACGCTCAAAAACAAATCACAGCAGCCTGTCGAAATCGGCTCACTCGGGATCCCGATGATCTTCGACAACATCCTCACCGGCCGCACCCTCGCGCAGGCGCACGCCATCTGCAGCTTCTACGATCCCTATATTGGCGAGGATGCGGGCTATCTCCAGGTGACGCGCCTCAACGGTCATGGTCCGGTTCTGCTGGTGGTGCCCGAGGGCCACACGCCCTTTGAAGCCTACAATCCCATCCTCAGCGACCGGCCCGGCGCCCTCGAAATGGCCCACGATCCGACGCCGCGCGGCATCACCTTCGAAGGCTTTTACGAGTGGATGGTGTTGAGTGCCGCCTACCGGCAGAATGAGTGGAAGAACGCCGATCCCTGGAACCCGGCCACAAAGGACACTCTGCAGCCGGGCAATTCTCGGGTCTACGCGCTGCGTTTCCTGCTCGCTGATTCCATCCCTGATATCGAGCAGACCCTCGCCGCCAACCGTCGCCCGGTCGCCGTCGGCATTCCCGGCTATATCCTTCCTCTCAATATGGAGGGTCACCTCTTCCTGAGCTATCGCGAGCCGGTCCGCTCCCTGAAGATTGATCCTGCCGGCGCCATCGACATCCGGCCGGCCCATCCCTCCCCCGGCGGCTGGCGCAGCTATATTCTCGAGGGAAAACTCTGGGGACGCGCCCGCGTCACCCTTACCTACAACGACGGTCTTGTCCAGACCATCGCTTATCGCGTGATCAAACCGGAGTCGCAGGCCGTCGCCGATTTTGGCCGGTTTCTCACCACCAAGCAGTGGTTCACGGATTCCGCCGACCCTTTCCACCGCGCGCCTTCCTCCATCACTTACGACAATCAGGCGCACGCCCAGGTGGCGCAGGATAACCGTGTCTGGATCGCCGGCCTCAGCGACGAAGCCGGCGCCGGCTCATGGCTGGCCCTCTTCATGAAAGAGCTCATCGCGCCCGACCCGAGAGAAGTTGCGCAACTTGAGCAGTTCGTCGATGGCGTGCTCTGGGGCGGCATTCAGTATAAGGATGGTCCCGAGCAGTTCGGCGTCCGCAAAAGCCTCTTCTACTACCAGCCTGATCAGTTCCCGCCGGGCTTCTATTCGAGCAGCTTTGACTGGAGATCATGGACAAGCTGGAATAAAAAGGCCTCCGAAGCCGTGGACCGCTCCTACGATTACCCGCATGTCGCCTCAGCATATTGGGTGATGTACCGTCTCGCTCGCAACCATCCCGGCCTGGTCACCGATCATCCCTGGCAGTGGTATCTCGCGCATGCCTACGAAACATCGATGGCAATGACTCGTCTGGCCCCGTATTACGCCCGTTTCGGACAGATGGAAGGCGACATCTTCCTGTATGTCCTTCAGGATCTCGAGCGCGAAGGAATGAGCGATGACGCCGATCAGCTGAAAACCGCCATGCGCCGCCGCGCCGATCTCTGGAACACCGAAGAGTATCCCTTCGCCAGCGAGATGCCCTGGGACTCCACCGGCCAGGAAGAGGTCTACGCCTGGACAAAATACTTCGGATTCAGTGCCAAAGCACAGACCAGCATCGACGCCATCCTCGGATATGACCCCGCCATTCCGAGCTGGGGCTACAACGGCAGCGCCCGCCGCTACTGGGACTTCCTCTTCGCAGGTAAGATTCGACGGCTGGAACGCCAGCTTCATCACTACGGGTCGGGCATCAATGCCGTCCCGCTCCTCGCGGACTACCGCGGCAATCCCTCGGATCTTTATCTTCTCCGCGTTGGCTATGGCGGAACAATGGGTGAGCTGAGTAATATCGACCAGAACGGATTCGGCTCGGCTGCCTTTCACGCCTTTCCTGACATGCTCGCCGACGACCCGTATTCAGGAGACTATGGCACCGGCTTCTGGGGTTTCGCCGTCAACACGGCCACCTACCTCGCACACGATCCTGCTCTGGGATGGCTCTGCTTCGGCGGCGATCTCCAAGAGAATCACGGCAAGATCGAAGTCACTCCTCTCGATGCCGCGCGCAGCCGCGTCTATCTCGCTCCCGCCGGTCTCTGGATCACGCTCGATGCCGGCGCCATTCGCACAGTGCAGTTTGACCCTCATTCCGGCGCCGTTCGCCTCGCGCTCGACCCCGCAAATGAGTTCACGCCTGCGGCGCGCCTGCGCGTCGATCAGCCTGCCGCCATCGCCGGCGTCGATCACTACCGGCTCGTCGAACCGCTCAAGGAGGAACGGGGTGCATGGGTCGTTCCGCTTGAGAGCCAGCCTGTCGAGATCGAGCTCCAGGCGGTTCCTGCACAAGCCGATCGACCGCATGAATAAAGGAGCGCAGTAATGAACGCCGGATACGCAGCGAAGACTCTGCCGCTTCTCCTGGCTGCCGTCGTTTCCGTAAGCGCGGCTCGCGCGCAGAGCGCTTCGCCGGATGCGTCCGTCCGGCAGGGCATTGAGCTCGTCGAAACAGGCCGGTGTTCGGCGGCTCTTCCACTTCTCGAGCGAGGGATCCCTCGCATCACCGACAAATCACTGCGCTATCAAGGCGAGATGGCGGAGGTTCGCTGCGCAATGGCCGTCGACGACCGGCAGACCGCCGCCGATACGCTGCTGCGCCTCGGGCGCGAGTCTCCAGGCGATCCCGAAGTCCTCTACATTCAAACCCACATGTTTTCCCAGTTGGCCATGCGTGCCGCCCAGGAATTGCAGGAGAAAGACCCCGCCTCGTATCAGGCGCGCCGCCTGCAGGCCGAGAGCCTGGAATCGCAGGGCAAAGAGGAAGAGGCCGCCGCCATCTATCGCGACATCCTCAAAGACCATCCCAAGGTTCCCGGCATTCACTATCGCCTGGGCCAGATTGCTCTTGCTGAAGCGGGCGATGCGGGTCCCACCGATGCGGCGCAGGCCGAATTCGAGAAGGAGCTTTCCGTCGATCCCACCAACGCGTCCGCCGAGTTCATCCTCGGTGAGCTCGCTCGCCGCAAGGGCGACTGGAATGTCGCCATTCAGCACTTCACCCAGGCGACGCACCTCGACGTGGGATTCTCTGAAGCCTACCTCGCTCTCGGCATGTCGCTGGCCGCGGCAGGCCGGTACGCAGACGCCAAACCGCCTCTCGAGCACTACGTGCAGCTCGAGCCCGACGATCCCTCCGGCCACTACCAGCTCGCCACCGCAGACGCCCGTACCGGCGATCAGGCCGGCGCACGCAGGGAGATGGCTCTGCAAGCGCAGGCTGCTGCCCGCGCCAAAGCCACGGATACCACCCAAGGGCATCCTGTCCAGCAATGAGCTCCCCTCCGGATCCGCCAACCGGCCATTGCGTTCCTCGCGGGCCAGCCGCTGCCCTCATGCCCGGGAGCTCCTGGCAAGACGCGAGCCGCTTTTCCCGCAGAGATTTCGTGAGAACTGCGGCCTTCGGCCTTGCCTCATCTTCACCGCTCGGCCGCGCCCTGGCCGCAGAGCAGACCGTTCCGTTTTTCGACTCCATTCCTCCGCAGCGCAGCGGCATCGCCTGGACCCACACCGCCGGCCTTTCTGCCGAGATGTATCTGCCTGAAACCGTCGGCGCCGGCTGCGCCTTCTTCGATTACGACAATGACGGCTGGATGGACATTTATCTCGTCAACAGCGGCCCCTGTGACTTCTACACGCCCGCCAAGCCGCTTCGCAACGCCCTCTATCGCAACAACCGCGACGGCACATTTACTGACGTTACCGGGAAGGCCGGCGTTGCCGGCAGCGCTTACGGCATGGGCGCCGCGGTGGGCGACTACAACCGCGACGGCCTGCCCGATCTTTACCTCACGCAATATCCCCGCAGCATCCTCTATCGCAACAATGGCGACGGAACCTTCACCGACGTGACCGAAAGAGCCGGCCTTGCGGCTCCCGGATGGGCCACCAGCGCTGTCTGGTTCGACTATGATAACGATGGCCGCCTGGACCTTTTCGTTTGCCGGTTCGCCGACTTCAGCAAAGAGAAAAACGTCTGGTGCGGCGGCCATGGCCCCAATGAGCGCTACTATTGCAAGCCCAATGTCTTCAAGCCCACGCCGAGCTGGCTCTTCCATAACAATGGAGACGGCACGTTCACTGACGTCAGCCGCGAATCCGGCATTGCTGCCTCCCTCGCTAAGTCCTGGGGCGTTGTCGCGGCAGACGTCAATAACGACGGCCGCATGGATCTCTTCATCGGCAGTGACACCGCGCCCAATCCTCTTTTCCTCAACCAGGGCGCCGGCCGCTTTGCCGATAACGGCTTTCTCGCCGGCGTGGCCTACAATCCCTTCGGCATCGCCCGCTCCGGCATGGGCGTGGATGCTGCCGACTACGACCAGGACGGCTGGATCGATCTCTTCGTCGACAACGTCGACCACGAAGCGTACTCGCTCTACCACAACAACCATCGGGGCGAATTCGACGATGTCGCCCTTCGCACTCCCATCGCTGCCGCCACGGAGCTCATGAGCGGCTGGGGCGCAAAATTCTTCGATTTCGACAACGACGGCGATCTCGATCTGATCATTGCCAACGGCCATCCCGATTTAGTCATCCAAAGGCACCACCCCGAGCTGCGCTACCTTCAGCCCATGCTTCTCTTCGCGCAGAAAGGCGGATCGTGGAAAAACGCGGGCGCCCTCGCCGGACCGGCCTTTGCGCAGCCCATCGCCGGCCGCGGTCTCGCCCTCGGCGACTTCGACAACGACGGGGCCGTCGATGTGCTCGTCTCCGCCAACAACGGGCCGCCGCTGCTGCTTAAAAACAATGCCTGCCGCGGCACTCACTGGCTGGGCCTGCAGCTCATCGGCACGCGCTCCAATATTGATGCCATCGGCGCCAAAGTTACCTGGAAGAGCGGCGATCTCCTCCGCCATCGCAGTAAAGTGGGCGGCGGCAGTTATCTCTCCTCGCACGACCCGCGCATGGTTCTCGGCCTCGGTCCCCGCACGCAAATCGACTGGCTGGAAGTGGAATGGCCGCAGCCCGGCAGCCGCCAGCGCTTTGCCGGACTCCCCATCGACCGCTACATCGCCATCACGGAAGACAAACCGGGATGGAAGTAGTGCCGTCGATTTATTCGCCTGAGATACCCTCTCATTCCATAGACGTGCATGCTCACCGCCAACCCTTCACACGGCTCGCAGCGGGCGGTATTCCGTTCGATCGGAGCGGACCCCGAGCAGCAATTAATTCACTGCGCCACCGAAAAACTGCGTTCGACGTTCGCCGCGGGCTGGTAGATGGTATTGCCCGCCTGCGATGCCTCGATGCTGCACGTGCCCGTGGCAATCAGCGTGGCCGTAGTTCCGGAGACCGTGCATACGCCAGTGGTGGTCGAAGAGAAGCTCACCGGCAGTCCCGAGCTCGCCGTCGCCGACAGGGTCAGCATCGTGTTCACCGCCTGGCTCGGAATCGCCGCGAAGCTGATGGTCCGGGGGGTGTGATGCACCAGGAAGGTCTGCGACACCGTGGGCGCAGCCTTGAAGCCGGCATCGCCCGCCTGCGAGGCTTCGATGGTGCAGTTGCCATACTGCAGCAGCGAAGCCGTGCTGCCCGAGACCGTACACACGCTGGTGGTGGTCGAAGCGAAGCTCACCGGCAGACCCGAACTCGCTGTCGCTGCCAGAGCGACACTGCCTAATGCGTACTGCTCGCCGGTGATGGCGGGGAAGCTGATGGTCTGCGTCGGCAGAGTCACGGAGAAGCTGTGCCCGACGTTCGCCGCGGCCTGATAGACGGTATTGCCCGCCTGCGATGCCTCAAGGGTGCACGTGCCGGTGGCAATCAGCGAGGCCGTCGTCCCGGAGACCGTGCATACGCCGGTGGTGGTCGAAGCGAAGCTCACCGGCAGTCCCGAACTCGCCGTCGCCGAAAGAGTCAGCATCGTGTTTTCCGCCTGGCTCGGAATCGCCGCGAAGCTGATGGTCTGGGGAGCGTGGTGCACCAGGAAGGTCTGCGACACTGTGGGCGCGGCGGAGTAGCCGGTGTTGCCGGCCTGCGATGCCTGGATGGTGCAGTTGCCATATTGGAGCAGCGAAGCCGTGCTGCCCGAGACCGTGCACACCGCCGATGTGGTCGAAGCGAAGCTGACCGGCAGACCGGAACTGGCCGTCGCTGTCAGAGCGAGACTGGCTGCCGCAAATTGTTCGCCGGTAATGGCCGGGAAGCTGATGGTCTGCGTCAGCGGTGTCACCGAAAAACTGTGCCCGACGTTCGCCGCGGGCTGGTAGATGGTATTGCCCGCCTGCGATGCCTCAATGCTGCACGTGCCCGTGGCAATCAGCGTGGCCGTCGTCCCGGAGACCGTGCATACGCTGGTGGTGGTCGAAGCGAAGCTCACCGGCAGTCCCGAACTCGCCGTCGCCGAAAGAGTCAGCGTCGTATTCACCACTTGGCTCGGAATCGCCGCGAAGCTGATGGTCTGGGGGGTGTGATGCACCAGGAAGGTCTGCGACACCGTGGGCGCCGCGGCATAGTTGTCGTTGCCCGCCTGCGAGGCTTCGATGGTGCAGTTGCCATACTGCAGCAGCGAAGCCGTGCTGCCCGAGACCGTGCACACGCTGGTGGTGGTCGAAGCGAAGCTCACCGGCAGACCGGAACTCGCTGTCGCTGCCAGAGCGACACTGCCTGATGCGTACTGCTCGCCGGCGATGGCCGGGAAGCTGATGGTCTGCGTCGCCGGAGTCACTGTAACCGTCACCGTGGCCATCGAAGTGAGAGATCCCTGCGTGCCGGTGGCTGTGACCGTGTAGCTCCCGGGCGTAGTCGTTGCCGTCGTCGCGATGGTCAGAACAGAGGTGACGGCAGTCGTGCCCGTCACGTCAGGCGTGGTTGGGTTGAACGAGCAGGTTGCCGGGCTGGTCGCACCCTCCGGGCCAGCGACCACGCAGGTGAGGGCCACATCGCCCGTGAAGCCGTTGGAGGGGGTGACCGAGACAGTCGACGTATTTCCCGTGGCGGAGCCGTCTGCCAGGCTGAGAGTGGTTGGAGACGCGCTCAGCGCGAAGCTTGGCGGTATGGTTACCGTGACAGTCACGATGCTGGAGGTGGAGCTGGGATAAGTCCCGCTGCCCAGAAAAGTTGCGGTCACTGAATTGGCGCCCGTCTGCAGCGCTGACGCGGCAACCGATACTTGGCAGGTTCCGCTGCTCAATGGGCAACTGCCCACCGGGGTCGTTCCTGCATTAAAGGTCACCGTGCCGGTAAGTGCGGGTGGCGTGTCGACATACCCCGTCGGGGTCCCGCCCGTCACGGTCGCCGTCAATTCTGTTGACTCGCCCGAGGAAACGGATGTGGGCGAGGCCCCGAGCCCTGTTGAGCTGGTGAACGCCGTGCTCCAGCCGGTGATCAGGTTGCTCACGTTGACTGAGCCGATGCCGGTGGCCTGATCGAATCCGGGCGTGGAGGGATAAGCCACGGAGAGCGAACTGGCGCCGTTCAGCGACAACATGCCGAAGCTTTGACCGCTGTTGACGTAGCAGCTGCTTGATCCTGCCTTACACGGGACGTCGTTGTTGCTCGTAGTTACGTCGTTGAAGATGCACGAGGCGGCCGGCAGGGCCGTGGTTACGCCCGCATTCGAAGCCTGGCCATTGGAGTAGCACGCCGTCGGCAGCTCGGTGAACTGCGCCTTGCCGAGCGCGTAGAGCGCCGGATTGAGCAGGCCCTGCCGCGAGCCGGTGTAATCCACAAGCAGACCAGCCACACCCGCCATGTAGGGCGCGACGAAGGATGTCCCTCCCGCCTCACCGAAGTTAGCTTCGGACGTACATCCGCTGACGGAAGTATCGGGAGAGTTCGAATCGCAAAAGATCAGGGCGTGATACCAGAAACCGGCTGATGCAAATCCCGCAATGTCGGGCTGGGAGCGATGGGAGTTTGAATATCCGGAGATGCCGGATTGCCAGGCTGGGACGGCGTAATGAGTGCTGATTCCGCCTGACCCGCCCACCACGCTGGAGTCGACAAAATACCCCGTGGCGCAGAGTCCCGCACCGGTGTATCCCTCATACGCTGCCAGAATGCTGCTGGCGCAGCTTTCGTTCCATGCCATCTCGGGAACGTAACTGAGGGCATCGCCGTAGTAGGTGGAGTTCGTGGCGCTCCAGTAGGCGCTCTGCGCCGGCCCTCCCTCCAGGGAGTCATAGAGATCCGAGAAGTCCGTGCCCCCGGCGCCGGTAACCAGCGGCGACACGAAAGCGTTCACGTTGATCCCGGATTTGGCGGTGCCGGTGGTGTTCTGGTCCGCGACATCCGAACCCGCGTCACCCGTGGAGATAAAGATCGACTGGCCCTGAGCGGCGGCCTGCGCATACAGGGTGTCCTGGAAAGAGTAATCCGATGCGAGGTAATGGATTTCGCTCTCGTCGTAGCTCATGCTCATCACGTCGGAGATATTGTTGTCGATCAGCGCCGTCATCGAGGTGAAGATTCCGTCGTCGGGGCTCTGATCGCAGGACATGAAGATCAGGTTGGCCGACGGAGCGGTTGCGTTGATCCACTCGGCGTCCAGCGACGCCTCTTCGTCTTCACCGGTCCCGTCAGGATCGATGCCGGGATCGTTGCACGTCACCGTCCCGTAGCCGTGGTAAACGTGCATGTTCAGCGTGCCCGGCACGCCGAACAGGCTGCGGAAGGTGGCGACGTCGCCGCCTGAGGCCACGCCCGTAGTGGAGTTGACGGTGCCGTACTCCATGTCGCTTTCTTCAATCACCGCGACCGTTGCCGAGGCGGCCAGGTCTCCGCCGGTGAACACCGGGTTGACGTTGTAGATGGTATAGAGGTCCTGCGGTGTCACGTCCAGGTCGCCGGTGTCGGAGTTGTTGTACGCGGGTCTGGCCCCGGCTTCGCCGGCAGTGTCGACGATGTGCCAGCGATGGGTCTGCGCATCGTAGGACGCCTGATGAACCACGCTGTGGTTGGTTAGTGGCGGAAACTTGGCCAGTCCCTTGATCCCGGCGACAACCGGCGCAAGCGCCGCGGGAATCTCCGGGTCCGTCACGTTGGCGACGTACTTACCTCCCCGTACGTTGAAGTAATGCAGTTCGGTGTGGAAGGCTTCGCGAACCTGGCCGGCGGTGCCCGCAAAGTCGATCATGCTGGCATTATTCAGCACCTCGCGAACCTGGAAGCCATGCGATTCGAGCCATGCGCTGATCTTTGCAATATCTTCCGGCGAAGCACCGAATCGGGCGCCAAATTCCTTCGGAGTCAGCCACTTGTGATATTCCGCCGCGGTCGGTTGCTGCTGCCGCTCGATCAGATTGTCCAGCGCGGCCTGCTGCGCGGTTGTGCGCTGGAGCAGCAGATAAAGGTGCAATGGATTCCCGTCCTCCACCGGCCCAAGGTCCGGCGCCGCAGCCAGGTCCTGGCGGACATTGCCCTTCAAAGTAACCAGGACATGCTCGTCAATGGGCTGGATGATTCGATTGGCCACAGGCGAAGCGGCCGTCAGTGAGCCGATCCGGGCGGCATGGGTCCTGGGCGCGATCAGGGTGAGGGCTGCCGCCGCAATGGTGATGGGGCCAAGAGTGCGCAAAATCTTTGTGAACATGGTCATCCTCCCCGTCTTAAGGCGATCGAAACTCCGAACCATTCCCGTTCTCAGGCCAAAAAATCGCATCGAGTCTTTGCGGCTCAGGTCGAGACCGGTTTCCCCTGGGCGCCTCGTTCTCGACCTGGGTAACCGGATAGGCCGGCGGGAGGAGCCCGTCCCTCCCGCACCACCGGCAGATTTTCAGCTTGGCATACTTATCATCACTTTAGCCGATCATTGCGGCAGCGTCTCCTTTCCGCTTCCGGAAGGAGATGTACCGCTCTGTGCAATGCGCAAGTAGGTGCCGCCGCCTCGCTGAGACTGAAGTTGCCATGCTCAGGCCATTCGTCGCGCACCCGGAACTCCGTGCCGCCGGTCGAGACCGCATGCCCGCGAAAAGGCGTGCTTTTATAAAGAAAGTGCGGGTCTATTTATGAACACCCTATGACTCGTTTATGCGCTGCTCACACCACCTGCTTTGAAATGACTTTCATGTCGAGGCCGGTGAACGGCCCCACCTGTCGATCCCGAACATGGACTGAATTTCCGGTCAAGCCCGGCTCTGGGCGAGGTGCGCCGAGTTTGCCCTCGTCTCTTCAATCGCCTTTCTTCGGATTGCAGAGGGACTCATTCATCGATTCATTCATGAAAGCGAGAGGTGACAATGAGAAGAATTTTTGGAAAAGCCATGACGCTGGCCGTCGCAGTCGCCGCCGGGTGTTATTCGGCCAACGCGCAGACAACGGCGGCTGCTCAACCTGCTGCGGACCTGGTGGCTCACGCCGATTCGCCGGCTGCTTCGGATAAGAACACGGACCAGGCGACACGGGCGCAATCGGCCGCGCAGGCGGAGACGCAGATGACGGTGGAAGAGGAGATCGAGGTTCTGAAAAAGCGCGTTGCCCAGCTCGAGTTCGAGGTGCAGCAAAGCAACGCGGCGGAGACGCAGATTCGCAACGATGCGGCTGCGCTGACGCAGGCCGAAAAAGAACTGGTGGGTGCGAACGCTGCGCCAGCCCTGCATGCGGCTGCGCCGATTGTGAACGGCGCGCCCCTTGCGCCCGCAGTGCAGGAAGCGGCAACTCCCGCAGCTCCCGCTCGGCCCGATCCGCACGCTCCGGCATTCTCCGACTGGGACTGGACCTGGCTCAACGGCAATCCCCGCAACAAGGATGTGGCCTTCGATTCCAAATTCTTCACTCCTGAAATTCGCGCGGACGTTACCTACACCTATGACTTCAACCGTCCCGAAGACGACAGCATGAGCGGCTCGAGCGAGCTGTTCCGCACCAATGAAATCCAGTTGGAGCAGTTCGGCCTGGGTGGCGACTTCCACCTGGACAATGCGCATGCTCGATTCATGACCCAGTTTGGCATGTATTCGACGGCCACCATCCGCAACGATCCAAGTTATAGCAAGGGCCAGTGGGACATTGCCGATGCGGACCGGTATCTTTCCGAAGCCTACGGCGGTTACCAGATTCCGGGCGTCATGCACGGCCTCAACATCGACGCCGGCATCTTCATGTCGTATATCGGTCTGTTCAGTTACTATAACTTCGATAACTGGGCCTATCAGCCATCCTATGTATCTTCCAATACTCCCTGGTTCTTTCAGGGTATCCGCATCCAGATGTTTCCCACCGAGCACCTGAAGATCGAACCGTGGTTCATCAATGGATGGCAGTCCTACGGCTCATCGAACTCGCGCAAGGGTGTCGGCGGGCAGATCAAGTGGACGCCTTACCCGTGGATGAATGTGATCAGCAACAACTACGGCGTCGGCCACGACGACTTTGAGGTTCCGGGCCGCGCCCGCCTGCACACCGACAACAGCCTGGAGATCAAGTACTACGACAGGCCCGGCAACTTTGTTGACAAGGCGGCTTTCAGTTTCACCGGCGATCTGGGCTGTGAATACGGTGCCGGCGTGAATTGCCACAACGACAAGAACGGCAACTTCAAGCAGAGCTTTATCGGCTACATGCTCTATGACCGCACGTGGGTCAAGAAGGACCTGTTCGGCTTCACGCTGGGCGGCGGGCAGATCAACAACCCGGGACTCTACCTGGTGCTGGTGCCCCCCATCAACGGTGAGACCGCCACTTCTTCTGCTCTCAACTCACCTTACTTCCAGATGAATCCCGGCGATCCCTTTAAGGCTTGGGATACCAGTTTCACGGTTGACTACATGCCGCGCGAGTGGTTCACCTGGCGCTGGGAATACGGTTACCGCAATGCGAGTATTCCTTACTGGACCGGCCATGGCGGCATGACGCCACCGGCTTTTGCCGGCGCCGCGTGGGGCGTGAACAATGGTGCCCCTACGCAGTTTGCCTGCATGGACGGCTCCGCGGTTCCTAACCCCAATAACTCGCCTTACTCGTCGGGCACCGTACCGTTCGGCACCACTGGAACCGGGGCGCCCTCATTTGCAACCTCTTACTGCAGCACCGCCGACGGTGGCGCGCACGGAGGCATCTGGTACCCCGACCTGCGCCGCGACGAACAATACGTCGACATCGACCTGCTGGTGAAGTTCTAAGCGCCAATTACTGCGCAATGCGCGGCATGCCGCTTCACAGGCGGCGGAGTTCCGCGCATTCGCACATTCGCGCAATGCAGCTCCGCTGAGATTTCCCCTTCATGCTTCTTTCATGCACATTCTCCGATGCTGTTTATGAAAGAGGATGTCTCCATGAGAATCGGGAAGAGGCTAACTGCGGCGCTGGCGGCAATCACCTTGTCAACCGGTTGTGCATACGCGGGGTCAGCGCCAAATCTGAGCCGCGGCGAGCTGAAAAAGATAATTCGATCCGCGCACACGGGAGACGACTATGCTTCGCTGGCGATCTACTTCAAGTGGCGCCAGGGTGAGTTGGCGCAAAAGGCAAGCGCCCAACTGGAAGAGTGGTACCGGCGCAGTCGGCTTGTGAGTGGATTCGCAGCCAGGTATCCCAGGCCGATGGATTCCTCACGCAATCGCTATGAATCCTTCACCCGCCAAGCCTGGCGAATGGGCCAGAAGGCGGCCTACTACGAAAACCTCGCCGAGACCTCATCGCGCTAAGAAAGCGTGGGTTTGCCCCCGCGTCAGCCGGGTCAGTGAGGGACGTTTTCTCGCGCACAGCCGGAAAGGATTCAATCCTCGCGAATTCTTTGGGTTTCATTTATGTTTCGTTGATGTGGCTCCCGCTACTCTTTATTTGAGAGGATGCCGGTATGGCATCGCCTGGGCGCCATGAGACTGACTGAATTCCTGGCAAATCGGGAAGTCGGCCGCCGGCTGCAGTTCCTTGGCGAGAGCCTTCTGGGATGCTGGGTCATTGCGCTTCTCACCTTTTCCGGGTATGTGCTCCACTTCAATCCTGCTCCGGTCGGTTTTCTCTTTCTCATCGTCGTCGTCTGTGAAGCGATTCTCTGCGGATTCTGGCAGGCGTCGATCGTGTCGCTGATGGCCTGCGCCTGTCTGGATTATTTTTTCTATCCCCCGCTTTGGACTTTCAATATCGACGATCCGCAAGATTGGGTGGCGCTGGGTGCCTTTGAGATCAGCGCGATGCTGGTGAGCCGGTTGTCGTCGCGCGAGCGTCTCAACTCCCGTGAAGCCCGGCTGCAGCGCAGGGCAATGGAGCAGTTGTACGAATTGAGCCGCAGCACCTTGCTCATCAATCTGCATCAGCCGCCTGGACCGCAATTGACGCACCTGATTCAGCGCATCTTCACCGCGGAGGCGGCAGCCATCTTCGATGCGACCTCCGGCAGGTGCGACAGGGCCGGTGTGTGGAAGGATGACGAGCAGGACCTGGCAAAGGAGTGCTTTCTGGCTCAGGTGGACGACGACGACCGCTCGACCAGGACGGCGCGGCGGGTGCTCCGGGCGGGGACGAATTCCATCGGAGCCCTCGCCGTCAGGGGCGATCTCAGCCCTCTCGTTGCCGATGCGCTGGCATCCCTCACAGCGGTCACGCTCGATCGCTGCGTGACGTTTGAAAAAGAGAACCGGATCGAGGCCGCGCATCAGGGCGAACGGCTGCGCGCCGCGGTGCTGGACTCGCTGGCACACGCGGTGAAGACGCCGTTGACCGCGATTCAGGCAGCGAGCGCTGGACTCGCCGAAGTGGGCGCACTGAATGGGCCGCAGAAGGACCTGGTGGCGCTCATTGACGACGAGTCAGGCAAGCTGAGCCTGTTGAGCAATCGGCTGCTGCTGACCGCGAAGCTGGAGGCGCAGGACCTCAGCTTATCCAAAGATGAAATCGTGATCTCCGAACTTGTTGCGTCGGCGCTGTCTCAGCAACGGGGCCGCATGGCGGGTCATCCGGTGGAGGTTTCTGTTACCGATCCGTCCTTGAGGGTGCGCGGCGACCTCGACTTGCTGTCGATGGCGCTGACGCAGTTTCTGGACAATGCGGCGAAGTACTCGTTCGTGGGCACGGCGGTCAAAGTGATGGCGCGCGAGAGCCACTCCGAGGTGCTGATCAGCGTGCATAATTTTGGGCCGGCGATTCCCATTACCGATCGCGAAAAGATCTTTCAACGTTTCTATCGAAGCGAGGCAACCGCGCATCTGGCCGCCGGAACGGGAATCGGCTTGTCGACGGTGAAAATGGCGGCAGAAGCACACAGGGGGCATGTATGGGTGGTCAGCAATGCACAGGAGGGAACTACGTTTTTCCTGGCGCTCCCTCAGAATGGAGGCAAGTGACGATGAATCGGGAGGCTGGCAATCTGCTGATTGTGGATGACGAGCGCTCGATCCGGGTTTCATTGCGGACGATACTGGCTAACTTCGGCTTCGATATTGTGGAGGCCGCGCGCGGCGAAGAGGCACTCGCACTGGTGCGCACCGCGCAGTTCGATGCGGTCCTGCTCGATATCAACATGCCCGGAATGGGCGGCATCGACGTGTGCCGGATCATGCGCAAGGCCGCGCCGCGCTTGCCCATAGTGATGCTGACTGTGCAGGGAAGCGAGGAGCGCAAAGTAGAGGCGCTGAACGCCGGCGCTGACGATTACATCACCAAGCCGTTTCAATTGCGGGAGCTGACGGCGCGGATTCGCGCCGCGGTGCGGCGCAACAATCTGACCGAGGATGCCGAAGCGGCCATCCTCATCGGTGATGTGCTGCTCGATCCGGGACGGCACTTGGTGGAGAAAAACGGAAGTGCGGTGCATTTGACGCCCAAGCAATTCGAGCTGCTGCATTATCTGATGAGCCACGCAGGCCGGCCGATTCCGCACGCCAAGCTGCTGCGCAGTGTATGGGGACCGGAGTACGGCAATGAGTTGGAATATCTGCGGACTTACATAAGGCAGATCCGGATGAAGATCGAAGACGACCCCGCCAGTCCCAGGTATCTGCTCACCGAATCGCATATCGGGTACCGTTTCAGCGAAGTTCGATGACTTTATTCATTGATTGATTAACACCGCTGGCCAAATACCCGCCATCGTGTGCACCAGGCGTCGCTCGCGTTCGGCGTTTGGGTTACCGGGACGGCACTCACCGATCACGTTCAGCGAAGTCGGCTTGGTGTCGGTCTGTGCCACCATCGGCCGAGCCCGATTGTCCATAGCGGAATTCGCTGTTCAAAGTCTCGCCGGTTTGCGATAACGCGCTTACTGCACCGGAATGCTCGCCTCAAGCGGAAGGTTGGCTGAGGAGTCTCCGGCTTTGATTGTGTACGCGCCCGGCTGAATGCGCCAGGCGTGCCCGGCGACCGACCAGTAGGAGAACGCCTCTGAGTCCAGCAGCAGCGTGATCCGTTTCGACGCGCCTGGGTCCAGCATGATTTTGCGGAATGCAGCGAGCCGGAGCGGCGGTTCGTCGCCCTCCGGAATGGGCGGGAAACCAACGTAAATCTGGACCACTTCGGCGCCGGCCCGGCCTCCAGTATTCGTCACCGTGATCTGCAACTCGACCGTGTGCGGCTTCCCGGCGACGGGCGTCACCTTCAGGTCTGAGACGGAGAAAGTGGTATAGGAGAGGCCGAAGCCGAACGGAAACAGCGGCGTAAGTTTCTGGGACTGGTACCACCGGTAACCCACGTCCAGCTTCTCGTCATAGTGCACCTCCTGGCCGTTGCCCGGATACCAATCCGGATTCCGCGCAAACGTCTGGCTGACGCTGGCCGGAAACGTCATGGGCAGCTTCCCTGAGGGATTCACCGTGCCGAACAGAACGTCTGCCACGGCGTTGCCGTCTTCCTCACCCGGATACCAGGCCTCCAGCACCGCCGCCACCGAATCGATCCAGGGCATGAGGAGCGCCGAGCCGCTCTTGAGCACCACGACGGTTTTCGGATTGGCCGCCGCCACCGCGGAGATCAGCGCATTCTGCGCCGCGGGCAACTCGATGGCATGATCGCGGCCCTCAGTCTCGTTGTCGCCGGCCATGACGATCGCCAAAGTGTCGCGCTTCGCCGCAGCCACAGCGGCATCGAGGTCCGAACCATC
>JASHTS010000016.1 GCA_030040425.1 Acidobacteriaceae bacterium
CTCGCTCCCTTGCTCCCTTGTTCCCTTGTTCCCTGTTCGCTCCCTGCATTATCCTCACCCCATGCCGCGGGGCTTGTTCATCACGCTCGAAGGCCTGGACGGTTCAGGTAAAACCACCCAGATCAGGCGGCTGGCTGCGTGGATGGCGCGTCGCGGTCTTGCCGCCGTCGAGACGCGCCAGCCCGGAGGCACCCCCGCCGGCGATCGCATCCGCGAAATCCTGCTCGATGCGCGTTCGGGCGCGCTCGCACCCATGACCGAAACGGCGCTGATGTTTGCTGCCCGCGCCCAGGCCATCGCCGAAGTGATCGAGCCTGCGCTGGCCGCGGGTCGCATGGTGCTCTGCGACCGCTTTACTGACTCCACGGAAGCCTACCAGGGCGGCGGCCGCGAATTGGGCTCGGACGTCGTGCTCGAACTGCACCGCCTGATCTGCGGCGATTTGAAGCCCGATCTCACGCTCCTTCTTCTGCCCGGCCTCCAAGCTTCGCTCGTGCGCGCGCGCCGGCGCAACGACCGCGTTGAGCAGCAGACCGGATCCAACGAGAGCCGCTTCGAGCAGGAGCAGGACGCGTTCTACCGCCGCGTCTGGCAGAAATACCGCGAGATTGCCGCGCGCGAGCCGGAACGCGTCGTGCTCATTGAGGGCGACCTCACCGTGGACGAGGTGCACGAGCAGATTGTTGAAGCCGTCTCCGAGCGCCTGATGCTCGCCGGGCAGAGCGTCTGACTTTCTTCGCCGGCATTGTCCGCAAACGATCGGTTTGAAGGGCGCGGGCTTCAGCCCATACACTGACTCGCCACAAATCGGCTGATGGCTTTACAGGCTGCGAAAAAACTCATTGTGCAAGCAGTTTTGTATTGGGGCACGAGTTTACTCGTGCCGCAAGTTGCGCAAATTGAGTGTGGGGCTTTACACACCGGGGGAACTCGATCGAAGGGGGCATTGTAACCAGGACACGGCTTCAGCCGGGCCATAATCGGCGCAAATTGAGTGTGGGGTTTTAGCCCTCGCGGTACGGGTTCCTTCAAACCGCGCCATCGTCTGCTTCGTCGAATTCGCGTCGCCCGTTATAATTCCGCGCAAGCCCTCCCCCGCAAGACAGCTCAATCTTTCACCGAGAGGTCAGTATGCATTCCCACCGCATCCTGCTTGTATGTTCCGCCGCGCTCCTGGCCCTGCCCGCGCTTCCGGCCCAGGTCAAGGAGTCCACCATCCAGAGGGAGATGAGCAAGCTCCGTACCCTTTCCCTCACTGATCGTCCGCCCGCAACCATCAAGCTCGCCCAGGAGATCGCTTTGCTGCCGGCAGGCAAAAACAAGGTGCAGGATGCAGATGATCTTTCGCACTTCGTCACCGAAGGCGACCAGGGTGCCGACGCCCTGCAGGCCGTGGGCGACGCGCTTTCGAAGGCCCTGGCCGAGACGCCGATCCCCGCCAAAGGCAACGAGCCGCCCATGCCCTACATGGACCTCGCCCGCCTGGTTCGCTACGAGGGCGTCACCACCACGCTCAACGATCCGCTCTACGCCAAGGCCAACGATCTGCTCGCCGCCAACGACGCCGACGTCGCCAAAGCGGACTTCACTCTCAAAGACATGCACAACAAACCGGTCACGCTTTCCGGGTTGCGCGGCAAGATCGTTCTCGTCAACTTCTGGGCCACCTGGTGCCTGCCCTGCCGCACGGAGATGCCCGTGCTCGACGCCCTCCAGACGCGCTTTGACTCGCAAGGCCTCGTGGTTCTCGGCATCACCGACGAAAACCCGTTTACGGTGGGCTCCTATCTCAGCTCCACCACCTATCACACCGACGTCCTCTTCGACACCCAAGGCAAGGTGCACAGAGAATTTCACATCGAGGGCATTCCGCGTACCTATGTCTTCGATCGCGACGGCAAGTTGATTGGCGAAACCATCGATCAGGGCACGTGGAAGCAGTTCATCACCATTCTCTCCAAGACCGATCTCCATCCCTGAGGGCGGGCTCCTGCGCGCGGATTCAGCTCTCGCAGGGCACTCGACAGCCGAAGAGGCGTGTTTTAGGCTCAGTCCGTGGGCTTCTCCGAATTTCTCGGCAATGCGGTCGCCGTCACCCACCTGCGCGAGAGCATGCGCACGGGCCGCTTCCCCCATTCGCTCATCCTCGCCGGGCCGCGCGGCTCCGGCAAGTACACCCTGGCGCTCATGCTCGCCCAGGCCGTCAATTGCCTTGAGAAACCGGAGAGCGGCGGCCTTCCCGACTTCTGCGGCCGTTGCGCCAACTGCACGCGCATCGCCGGGGCGTCCAATCTCGAGGAGCGCGTGGCCGAGGCCGTGGCCGCGCGTGACGAGCTGCGCGACACCGACAAGCGCGAGACGCGCATCCTCATACAGACGCATCCCGACCTGCTCGTCATTCCCCCGGACCCTCCGCAATTGCTCATCAAGCTCGGCCAGGTGCGGCAGGCCATTCACGCGGCCTACTTCCGGCCGCCCATCGAAGCCCGCCGCGCGTTCACCATCTTCACCGCCTCGGCCTTCATGAAAGAGGCCGCCAACAGCCTGCTCAAGCTGCTCGAAGAGCCGCCGGAGCACACCACCCTCATTCTCCTCACGGAAAATCCCCAGGAGCTGCTGCCCACCATCCGCTCCCGCGCCGTGACCCATCGCCTGGGCGCGCTCCCCGTCGCTGAGCTGGAGGCGCTTCTCGCCGCGCGCCGGCCGGAACTCAAAGCCAGCGATCGTGCGCTCGCCAGCCGTCTCGCCGAAGGCGCCGTGGGCCGCGCTCTCTCGCTCGATCTCGATGCCTATCTCGCCGGCCGCCAGGACGCCATCGTGCTTCTCCGCACCGCCCTCAGAGAACCTGATTACTCCCAGCTCTTCCGCACCACCGAGACCTACCGCGCCGGCGCGGAGGGCCAGGAGAACACCCTGCGCCTTCTGCGCGCGCTCGCCGGCCTGCTTGAAGATCTTCTGCTCACCACCGCAGGCACGCCGGAGCTGATCCGCAACATCGATCTTGAGCCGGAACTGGCCGCCCTGGCGCAGGGACTTACCGTCGACTGGATAGACGGCGCCGCGCGCGCCCTCGCCGCCGTGGAGCAGGGCATGCGGCGCAACCTGCTGCGCTCGCTTTCCCTCGACGCCATGGCCGTGAGCCTGGGTTGAGAGGCCCCGGCCCCGGGAAGGCTCGCATGTCCTTGACACACAGGGTAAGATAAGAGCAACCCACGTAGAGCGGCAGGCATCTCTTCGGAATACAAGCTCCCCTCGTATTTGGCCAACCGGGGATCCGATAGACATCTTTGCCTGGGGCTTTCCACTTCGCGTGAAAATGCGCGCAGGGTAAGACTGTTTTCCTTTTCCCCGAACGATCGCAGGAAGAGCGCAGTCGGGTAGCGAAAGTGTCAATTACTTCGCAACGCCGGGCGCGTGTCTAAATCCATTGGGAAGGATGGTTCACTGTGGTTATGAGCATTTCATCCATGTTGCCTGTCAAACGGGAGGAAGCATTATCGGACGCCGCGAGATTTCGCCAGCGCGGTCGCAAAGGTTCTCCCTCCCCGCTGTCGTTCCGCTTTCCCGCGCAGAGTATGGAGATGGATTCGCAGAATCGCCACGCTGAGCTTTTCTACCTGCAAAAGCAGATTCAGTCGCAAACGCCGATGGTGATTGTGCTCGAGGATGGCGAACGCATCGAAGGCTGCATCGAGTGGTACGATCGCAGCGCGCTCAAGGTGCGTGGCCAGGCCAGGATGCTGGTCTACAAATCGGCCATCAAATATATGTACAAGCTCGGCGACAGCGGCCCGCAGTAAAGCAGGCAGTAGGGACCAGGGAACAGGAAATAGGGAGCAGAAAAACAGACCCCTGTTCCCTGATCCCTGATCCCTGTTCCCTCGTTCCCTTCCTCCCTATTCCCTCGCCGCCTTCCTCAGCCGGTCCCGCATCGCCACGCCAATTCCCTCGGCTGCTGGCAAAGGGCAAAGAATAACCTCGCAGCCCTGCGCATCCAGCCGGCGCAGCCCCGCGTAGAGCTGCTCGGCCAATGTGCCCGGTTCGTCCCATCGCCCCCAGTTGAAGATCACCGCTGCGCACGTCCCGAACTCGGCGTCGATCCCTCCCGGCAGCATCACCCCCACGCGCGCGCTGTTGAGTTTGCTCGCCGCCTCGGCAAGTTTCCGTCCGAGTTCCGCGGCAGGCGCTTCCACCAGCACCAGCCTCGCCCTCGGCGCATAGTGGCGCAGTCCCACGCCCGGCGCCGGCAGTCCCTGCGCGGGTGCTTCCGCCGGTGTTTTGCTTTCGCGATGCAGCTCCACCGCTCCGGCAACCGCGCGAATCTGCTCCTCGGTAATCGCCCCCGGGCGATAGATGCGCATCGGATTCTCCGTGATGTCGAGCACCGTGGACTCGACCCCGTGCAGCGCCGGGCCCCCGTCGAGCACGGCGTCGATGCGGCCGTCGAGGTCGTCCAGCACGTGCCCTGCCGTCGTAGGACTGGTGCGCGAGAACAGGTTGGCGCTGGGCGCAGCCACGGGAACCTGCGCGCGGCGAAGCAGCTCCAGCGCCACCGGGTGCGACGGCATGCGCACGCCCACCAGCGGCCTTCCCGCCGTCACTGCGGCAGGAACCTCAGCTGAGCGCGGCAGCAGCAGCGTGAGCGGCCCGGGCCAGAAGGCCTTCATCAGCGCGGCCGCCCTGTCGGAAACGTCCGTCACCAGCTGCTCCAGCATTGGAGGCGCCGCAATGTGCACGATCACCGGATCCCACGCCGGCCGCTCCTTGGCGGCAAAAATGCGTCCCACCGCCGCGGCATCGAGGGCATTCGCTCCCAGGCCATACACCGTCTCCGTGGGGAAGGCCACCAGCCCGCCCCCACGCAGAATCGCCGCCGCACGCTTGAGCGCCTCCGCCGCTTCCGGTGATTGCAGCTGGCTTGGATCGACGATGAGGCGCAGCGTCTGCACTCTTCGATTCTCGCCTGCGGAGCGCGGGTTAAGCCAGCGCCTGTGCCGGTATACTTGCTTCGTCCATGGCTGTTGAGACCGAAATCAAATTCCGCGTCGGCGACCTCGTCGATTTCCACTGCCGGCTTGAGGCCGCAGGTTTCCGCCTGGAGACTCCACGCAGTTTCGAAAGCAATGTTCTCTACGATACGCCCGACCGCAAAATGCGCGCCCGCACTGAGATTCTGCGCATCCGCAGCTACGCCGGCAAATGGACGCTGACCCACAAGCGCCTGCCCGATGCCCCCGCCAGCGACCGGCACAAGCAGCGCGTGGAGACGGAAACCGGCATCGCCGACGGCGATGCCCTTGCCGAAATCTTCCGCTCGCTGGGCCTCGTGGCCGCCTTCCGCTACGAAAAATGGCGCACCGAGTGGAGCGACGGCGAGGGTGAGTGCGTGGTCGACGAGACGCCCATCGGCGACTACGCCGAGCTCGAAGGCACGAGCGAATGGATCGATCGCATCTCCGGACGGCTCGGTGTCGAGTCAGCCCAGCACATCACGCTCAGCTACGGCCGCCTCTTCGATCTCTGGCGGCAGGAACACGCCAGCAGCGCCCAGGACCTCACCTTTGCAGAGGTTCGGCCCGGCCCCAAACCTTAGCGGGACGCCTTTGCCCCCGGCAGGCGAGAGTTCAGTCGCCTTTTCCGCCGTCTTTGCTTCCCTTCGGCGCTTCAACGCCCTGTTGCTTCAAAAAGAATCGCTTCGGCGGCTGGCCCGGTCGCCGCGCTTTCTCAGGATAGAATGGGTGATGCAGCATACAGGCTGACGGGAGAACTCATCGCGCTATGTCGGACGTTTTCAACGTTCAAGATGGCACAGAGAAAAGCGTCTTGTCCGTTGCGCTCGTGGGTCCGCATGACCAGCGCCGCGAGGCCGTGGCCGCGGCCATTGCGGGCCGCTCCGGCGTCGCCGTGGAGGAGTTTTCTTCCTACCCCGACGAGGGAGAAGCGCTGGCCCTCGAAGACCGTTCCGACGTGATCGTCGTCGATGCCGATAGCGATCCCGACCGGGCCCTCTCGCTGGCGCAAAGCATCTGCTCTCGCGGTCGCGCCTCGGTCATGGCCTACTCCGGCCAGGCCGATGTAAAGGTCGCCATCCGCTTCATGCGCATCGGCGTGCGTGAGTTCTTCACCCTCCCGCTCGAAGGCCCGGAGATTGCCGATGCCCTGGCGCGTGCTTCGGTGCGCCAACCCTCCCAGCGTCAGGCCAGCCATGCGCCCAGCAAAGTGTGCGTCTTTCTGGGCACAAAGGGCGGCTGCGGCGTGACCGCGCTGGCCGCCAATTTTGCCGTGGCCCTGGCCCAGGAGTCCGAGCGCCCCACCTTGCTGATGGACTTCGGCCTGCCGCTTGGAGACGCGGCCATCAATCTGGGCATGATCACGGAGTTCTCCGTCGCCAATGCCCTCAAGGACGCCCCGCGTCTGGATGGAAATTTTCTGCGCACGCTGCTGGCCACGCACTCGTCCACTCTCTCCGTGCTCGCCGCGCCCAGCGATTTTCGCCTCGATCAGGCGCCGGGCGTCGAAGCCATCAACAAGCTGCTCGCGGTGGCGCGCCAGAACTTCGAGTTCATCGTCGCCGATCTCGGTTCGCGCCTCGATTTGCTGAGCTCGGCGTTTTTTGACGAGTCTTCCATCGTTTACCTCGTCACTCAGGTCGGCATCTCCGAGCTGCGCAATGCCAACCGCATGATCTCCCAGTTTTTTGCGCGCCGCAATGACAACCTGCAGATCGTCCTCAACCGCTACAAGCCGGCGACCCTGCTCTTCGACGACAAGCACATCGAAAAGGCGCTCACCCGGCCCGCGCAATGGAAGATTCCCGACGATTACTCGAGCGCGCGGCGCACGCAGAACACCGCCAACGCCATGGCCATGGCCGATGCACCCATCTCGCAGGCCATCCGCCAGATGGCCCGCACCGCCTGCGGCCTGCCCGCTGAAAAGGAAGAGAAAAAGAAGCTCTTCGGCTTCTTCCGCTAGAGCGGTTTCAGAGTTGCTGTATCCCGAAGGCGTCGATCTCAAGTGGCTCTTTCCTTAAGAAAGAGCCACCTTGAACGGAGCCGGAAACGGCTACACTTTCTCTGAAACCGCTCTAAGACCGCCGGTCCCTGGACTTCGCAACACGACCACGGCTGTCATCCTCGGCGAAGTTTGGCCGGTTCGCCGGCCAAACGGAGTCGAAGGATCTGCGGTTGTTCCTTGCGGCTGATGCATGAACCGCTGGGACGCCGCACCAGGCCGCGCCGCCCTCGCGCCTCAACCCTCCGCCCCGTGGCACTTCTTGTATTTCTTCCCTGAGCCGCAGGGGCAGGGATCGTTGCGGCCCACCTTCTCGCCGGTGCGCCGCTGTGAGGCCTGCGCCGGCTCTCCGCCGCCCTGGCGGCTGGCCGCGGCCAGCTCCCGCTGCTTCTTGCGCTGAAACTCCTTCTCCAGCGCATCGATTGTCGTAGACGGCTGCCGCGTCGGAATGGAAATCTCCCGCGGCGCGGCTGCGCCGTCGCCCGGATAAGGCTGCCCGGAGCTGGCCACCGGCGGCGCCTTGGGCACCGGCCCGCGCGGCCGCTGCGGCAGAATGGGCTGCGCGCTGCCGTTGGCCGTTGGGCCGGCCTGCGGTTCCCCCGTCACCGGCCGCCCATCCGGCCCGATGATCTGCATCCGGAACAGGTACCGCACCGTGTCTTCCTGGAACTTCATCATCATCGCTTCGAACAGGTCGAATGATTCCTTCTTGTAGGCCACCAGCGGGTCCTGCTGCGCATAGCCGCGAAGATTGATCCCCTCCTTGAGGTGATCCATGGAAAGCAAATGGTCCTTCCAAAGCCCGTCGATCACGCTCAGCATCACCATGCGCTCGTGATAGCGCATCGTCTCCACGCCGAGAATCCTCTCCTTGGCCTCGTACGCACGGGTCAATTTCCCAAAGATCTCCTCGCCCAGCTCATGCCGGCTCAGCTCCTCCGGCTTGATGCCGGAAGCCGCGAAGTCAAAGCCGAAATGGTCCACGAGCTTTTCGCCCAGGCTCTTGAAATCCCACTGCTCGGGACGCACATTCTCGCCGGCGTGCTCATCGAGCAGGCCGCTCAGAATGCCTCCCACGTAATCCTCGAGAATGAGCTCGCGCTGATCCAGACCCTCCAGAAGCTGCCGCCGCAGGCCATAAACAGCCTCGCGCTGCTTGTTCATCACGTCGTCGTACTCGAGCAGATGCTTGCGGCTCTCGAAGTTCTGCGCCTCCACCTGCTTCTGCGCGCCCTCGATGCGTTTCGAGATCATCTTCGACTCGATGGCCTCGTCTTCCTTCATCGCCTTCTGCATCACCGTGCTCGCGAAGCCGCGCGCGAAGATGCGCATCAGATCGTCCTCGAGCGAAAGGAAAAAACGCGATTCGCCCGGATCCCCCTGGCGTCCCGCGCGTCCGCGCAACTGGTTGTCAATGCGCCGCGATTCATGCCGCTCGGTGCCCAGAATGAACAATCCGCCGCTGTCGATCACGCTGTTGTGGTCCTGCTCGGCCCGGTCGGCATGGCCTTTCAGCGTGTCCGCCCACTCCTGCTCGGAAACTTCGAACTCCTGGCCCTGGTAATAAAAGCGCAGGAATCCCCCAGGCGCGGTTGGATTAATGGCGCCCTCGGCCACGCTGATGGCGCGTGCGCGCCCCGCCTTCACCATCTCCTGGCGCGCCATGAACTCCGCGTTTCCGCCCAGCAGAATGTCGGTGCCGCGGCCGGCCATGTTGGTGGCGATGGTCACCATCCCCGGCCGCCCTGCCTGCGCCACGTACTCCGCCTCGCGCTCGTGCTGCTTGGCGTTCAGCACCACGTGCTTTACGCCCTTGCGTTGCAGGATGGCCGAGAGCCGCTCCGATTTTTCAATCGACGTGGTGCCCACCAGCACCGGCTGCTGCTTCTCGTGCAGTTCCGCAATGTTTTCGGCAACCGCCTTGTATTTCTCCCGCTCGGTGCGGAACACCACGTCGGGATTTTCGACGCGCAGCAGCGGCTTGTTGGTCGGAATCACGACGATCTCCAGCTTGTAGATCTTCTCGAATTCCGCCGCCTCCGTCTCCGCCGTGCCCGTCATGCCGCTCAGCTTCTGGTAAAGCCGGAAATAATTCTGGAAGGTGATCGTCGCCAGCGTCTGGTCTTCCTTGCGGATGTTCACGCCTTCCTTGGCCTCGATCGATTGATGCAGCCCATCGGACCACCGCCGCCCCGGCATCAGGCGCCCGGTGAACGTGTCCACAATGATCACTTCGCCGTCTTTCACCACGTAGTCCACGTCGCGCTTGTAGAGCGCGTGCGCCTTGATGGCCGTCTCCACGTAGTGTTTCAGCTCCCAGTTTTCCGCGTCGGCAATGTTGCCGATCCCCAGCAGCTTTTCGATCGTCTCCCAGCCCTCATCCGTCACGCCGATCTGCCGCGACTTTTCGTCGACGATGTAATCGCCGCTCATGTACTTTTCGCCTTCGCCCAGGCGGATGCCGAGCTCCTCCTGCCGGTCCCGGTCGCTCCACTCCACTTCCTCGCCCTGCTCCAGCTGCGGAATGATCGCCCGCACCCGCGCGTACTTGTCCGTGGTTTGGTCCGTCGGGCCGGAGATGATCAGCGGCGTGCGCGCCTCGTCGATCAGGATCGAATCCACCTCGTCCACGATGGCGTAGTAATGCCCGCGCTGCACGCAATCCTTCAGCTCGAATTTCATGTTGTCGCGCAGGTAATCGAAGCCGAACTCGTTGTTGGTCCCGTAGGTGATGTCGGCCCCGTAGGCGCGGCGCCGCTCCTCGTCGCTCAAATCGTGCACGATCACGCCCACCGTCAGGCCCAGAAACTCGTAAATCTTGCCCATCCACTCGGCGTCGCGCTTGGCCAGGTAGTCGTTCACCGTCACCACGTGCACGCCGCGCCCGGCCAGCGCATTCAGATAGCAGCTCAGCGTCGCTACCAGCGTCTTGCCTTCGCCCGTCTTCATCTCCGCAATCTTGCCCTGGTGCAGCACCATGCCGCCGATCAACTGCACGTCGAAGTGCCGCATCTTCACCGTGCGCCATCCCGCCTCGCGCACCACCGCAAAGGCTTCCGGCAGAATCTCCCCGAGCGCCTCCTGCTCCGCCTTCTTGATCTCCTCGGCGCTGATCTCCTTGGGATCGCCCAGGCCTTCGAGCCGCGCCGCAATCCGCGCCTTGAACTCCGTGGTCTTCGCGCGCAGCTGCTCATCCGTGAGCTGCTGCATCTCCGGCTCCAGCGCCCCGATCGCCGCCACTGCGGGCAGCATCTTCTTCACCAGGCGCTCATTCGAAGTGCCGAAGATCTTGGTCAGGAACTTGTCGAAGCCTGTGGCCACACCTTTCTCCATCTATAAGTGTAAATGGTGGGCAGTGAGCGGTGGATCGTCGAAATTTTATGCTCCGCCGGATGGCGCCCGGCATCGCTCAGGCTGCTGCCGGACGGAGCTTGCGGGGCCGGCCTCCTGCCAGGCCGTTGCGCTTCGCAGCTTCCTTCTTTGCTGCGCTTCTGGATTTCCCTCCCTGTGCACCAAGGCGGCTCGCCATCCACTTTCTTGAGCCGAGAATACCCTCGAGGAGCGCCGGAAGATAGAGATCGGCGTCAATCTTCGGGAAATGGATGCCAAACCCGGAAGGAGAAATCTCTATGCTGCTCAACTGCGCGGGCGTCGCCTTTTCGAGGCCTTCGGCGTCGCGCGGCGAAAATGCCAGTTCGAGATTGGTGTTGAGTCGAACCAGCACACGACCGATGCGGCGGTCATACCGCGCACTCACAGCGCGAGGAAGCGCAGATTTGGGACTGCGCCATCTTCGGCTTGCGTTTTCGAACTGGTTTCGCTGCGCCATGAATCCTCTCCCATTCGCGTAGCAGTCTATCCAGATTCCGCATTAGATGACGCAAAATTGCCACCAGGTCGCTTCGCGAAAAGCCATAATTCTCACGAAGCGTCAGGCCACCCGGGGAGCCAGTTCAATTGGAAGACGGCTTCGTTTCCCTTTCCAATCACGTGCACATGAGCAGGCCGGTGATCGTTGGGATAGATGACAAGTCGAAGCTCGCCAATCCTCAAAACGGTTGGCATGGCAAAAGTTTAGCATAAACCCAAGCGCTTGGGTTTACGTTGCGCGCAAATACCACTCGCGCCACAACTGGATTGATTCGCCGTAATTGTGGACTGCCTGCAGCGGAACAGCAAAAAGCCCCCGGAAACCCCGGGGGCTCTTCTTTGCCAGAAATGTTCGCAGCTCAGTTCGAGAACAGCAGCACCCCCGCAGCTTTTTCTTCCGACTCGTCCGCGCTGATGGGGCGATAGAAGAGCTGGTTCGCATCGAGATACACCTCCAGGAACGCCGGCCGCTCCGGAATCTGTCCGGCGATCAGCGCCTCCGAAAGCGGGTCTTCGACGTAGCGCTGCAGCGCCCTGCGCAACGGACGCGCCCCGTAGCTGCGATCCACCATCGTTTTCTCGAGGATCCACTTCTTGGCCTCCTCGGTCACCGAGATCGTGATCGACTTCTGCGCCAGGTTGGTGTTGAGCTGCTGCACCAGCAGTTCGACGATCTGAATCAGGTCGGCATCCGAGAGCGACTGGAACAGGATCACTTCGTCGAGCCGGTTCAGGAACTCGGGGTTGAAGGTCTTCTTCACCTCGTTCTTCACCAGCTCTTCCACCTTCTCGCTCACCAGGTCTTCGCGCTCGCTCTGGAAGCCCAGCCCCTGCCTCTTCTGCAGATGCCGCGCCCCGATATTCGAGGTCATGATGAGAATGGTGTTTTTGAAATCCACCGTGTTGCCCAGCCCGTCCGTCAACTGCCCGTCTTCAAACACCTGCAGCAGGATATTGAACACGTCCGGATGCGCCTTCTCGATCTCGTCGAGCAGCACCACCGAGTACGGCGAGCGCTTCACCCGCTCCGTCAGTTGGCCACCCTCCTCGTAACCCACATATCCCGGAGGCGAGCCGATCAGCTTCGACACCGAATGCTTCTCCATGAACTCCGACATATCGAAGCGGATCAGCGCCTTGTCGGACCCAAATAAAAACTGCGCCAGCGTGCGCGCCATCTCCGTCTTGCCCACGCCCGTCGGCCCTAAAAAGAGAAATGACCCGATGGGCCGATGCGGCGACTTCAAGCCCGCGCGCGATCTGCGAATGGCTCGCGCCAGCGCGCTGATCGCCTTGTCCTGCGAGATCACGCGCTTGTGCAGCTCTTCTTCCACGCGCAGCAGCTTCTGCGTCTCTTCTTCCTTGATGCTGGTCACCGGCACGCCCGTCCAGCGGCTCACCACGTCTTCGATGTCTTCGCGCCCTACGATGCCCGCGGCCGAATCGTCCAAGTGGTACTTGTCGCGCAGCGCGCGCAGGTTTTCGCGCTCCTTGCGCTCCTCGTCGGAGTAGAACCGCGCTTTCTCAAACTCGTGGTTGGCAATCGCCGAATCCATCCGGTGCACGATGAACTTGATCCGCTTCTGCACCTCGGTGATCTCCTCGGGCAGCGAGGTCTGGCGCAGCTTCACCCGCGCGCCGGCCTCGTCGATCAGGTCGATTGCCTTGTCGGGCAGAAAGCGGTCGGGGATGTAGCGGTTCGAATGCGCCACCGCGAACTCCACCGCCGCATCCGTGTAGCTCACCGCATGAAACTTCTCGTAGCGGTCTTTGATCCCCATGATGATCTTCACCGCGTCGGCTTCCGTCGGCGGCGGAACTTTCACCGCCTGGAAGCGCCGCTCCAGCGACCGGTCCTTCTCGATCGACTTGCGGTACTCGGCCGGCGTGGTTGCGCCGATGCACTGAATTTCGCCGCGCGAAAGCGCCGGCTTCAGAATGTTGGCCGCGTCCAGCGAGCCCTCGGCCGAGCCCGCCCCCACCAGCGTGTGCAGCTCGTCGATAAAGACGATGGAGTTCTGGTTCTCCATCAGCTCCTTCATAATGGTCTTCAGCCGCTCTTCAAACTGGCCGCGGTATTTTGTGCCCGCCACAATCAGCGAGAGGTCGAGCCCCAGCACGCGCTTGTCGGCCAGAAAGCTCGGCACTTCGCTGTCGGCGATGCGCTGCGCTAGACCCTCGACGATCGCCGTCTTGCCCACGCCCGGTTCGCCGATCAGCACCGGATTGTTCTTCGTCCGCCGGCACAGGATCTGTACCACCCGCTCCAGTTCGCTCTCGCGCCCCACCAGCGGATCGAGCTGCCCATCCATCGCCGCCTGCGTCAGGTCGCGGCTGAACTCCGCCAGCAGGCTGCTCTCGCGCTGCCTTTGCTGCGGTGGCGTCTTTTCCTGCGTGGTGCGCGCCAGGTCGTCGCGAATCTGCGCCAGCTTCAGCCCCCGTTCCTGCAGAATCTCCGACGCAAAGCATTTCTCCTCGCGCAACAGGCCCAGCAGCAGATGCTCCGTTCCAATATGTTTGTGTCCCAGCCGCTCGGCCTCTTCTGCGGCATAGGCCAGCACGCGCTTGCATTCGTTCGAAAGCGGCAGGTCCACGCTGGTCGAGACCTTTTCGCGGATGGTGGTATGCGCCTCGATTTGCTTCCTTATCGACTCCACCGAAGCGTGCGAACGCAGGAAGCGGTTGGTTAACGCCTTATCCTCGCGCAGCAGTCCGAGCAGCAGATGCTCGGTCTCTATATACGGCGAACCGAACTGGCTGGCCTCGTAGCGCGCGAAGAAGATCACGCGCCGTGCCTTCTCCGTGTAGCGTTCGAACATGATCTTCTCCCTCGAGCGGTTCTCCAGTTGCCGCCGAATCGAAGCCCCGACTGCCGAGCTGATTTTTCCTTAAGAAAAATTCACCCTGCACGGAGCCCAACACGCCACGAAAACTGCAGAACCTCTCCAATTCAGGCTATCGGCCGAAGTAGCTGTCCGGTTCAACTCGAATCCCCAGCCAAAAAACTCTTCATGGGACTCGGATTCCGGCTTCAACTCTTGGCGCGCGCCCTTTCTCCCCTCGTCGCCGCCGGGAAGCCCACTCGAAAATGCGGCCTCTGCCCCCGAACAGCACCCTTGGGTGGTCCCCAATGCCTCGAACCCGTTTCGTTCCCGCGTGGCGTCGCCACCCGAAAACTCCCACCCGCCTTTTACCGCCTGAAAGGCTTTGAAACTCCCATCAAGCTGTTAATCATTAAGACTCAAAAACCGCCGCGAACGGTGCTCTGTGCGTTGAGAATTCCCTCACCGGTCACCGCGGCCGCGTACGCTGGTTACCCGCCGGCCCCAACCGCACCGACTCGGGTAAGCTGTCCGTTTTCAAGGCGCAGAACCCGCGTGCACCGCGAGGCCAGCTCCTGGTTATGGGTTACAAGAATGGAGGTAAGTCCGTGGCTCGCGTGCAGCCGCTGGATCAGCTCAAAGATGCGCCCGGCGGTCACTTGATCCAGATCGCCGGTCGGTTCGTCGGCCAGCAGCAGCCGGGGGGAGTTGACCAGCGCCCGCGCCAGCGCTACCCGTTGCTGCTCTCCGCCTGAAAGTTCGCCAGGACGATGCGTCGCCCTATCGTCCAAGTCCACTTCTTTCAACCAGTTCGCCGACTGAGCCAGGGCGTCGGCCTTGCGGGCGCCACGAGCCAGAAGCGGCATAGCCACGTTCTCCTGCGCCGTGAACTCCGGCAGCAGGTAATGAAACTGCCATACATACCCGATCTCCCGATTGCGGAAGGACGCAGCCTCGCGCGCTGAGAGATGGCTTACATTGGTTGACGCGCAGTATACCGTTCCTGTGGAAGCGGTATCAAGAGCACCAAGAATGTGTAAAAGTGTGCTTTTTCCCGCTCCCGACTGGCCCACAATGGCCACCATCTCGCCCTGCTCTACCGTCAGCTCCAGGCTGTCGAACAGGGTCAGCGACCCACGGGCCGTCTCATAGGTTTTGCGCAGGCCCTTGACCTCGATCAGGGGCGAATCGTCCGGCTCGCCGGCAGAAGCCCGCAACTCCCGGTCCCGCGCTGAGCGGGATGCCTGGCGGGCAGCCGCTGGTGAGGTTCGCGTCATCCGGTTGACCCCATTTTACACGTCTGTCGATATATTTTGGGCATCCCACCTATGGGGGAGGCCCATGCGCTGAATCTCTCCTGTTACGGGCAATTTACAGGCATAGAACCGCTGCAGTCGAGCCCTCCCGCGCGTCCCGATTTCTTGACCTCATGTTTACTGATGCGCCACGAGGTCTGGACGCTACAGCGGTTTCAGAGTTGCTGTATCCCGAAGCCGTCGATCTCAAGTGGCTCTTTCCTTAAGAAATAGTCACCTTGCACGGAGCCGGAAACGGCTACCTTTACTCTGAAACCGCTTTAGCTTGGCAGAATCGGGGTAATCGTCACCGGGGCGGGAACCGGAGAAGCGAAGAGAGATCAAGCACCAAACCGGGTGCCCCCTCGCGACGTTCCTGTTTTTGTCGCTAGGGCGGGAAACCGCAAACCTCAACGCGCCACTCCCACACATTCCAACCCCAGCACTGTCATCCTGAGCGACCGATGCGCAGCGGAGGGAGTCGAAGGATCTGCGGTTGCTCTTTCAAATCGTGGGTGCCCCTGGGTCCCTCGCATTTGGGGACCGGGGAAAACAGCCGGTGCACCCGGTCTCGCTCTTGAGACCGGGGAAACCACCGCTCCAATCGCACGAACCGGGCGCCCCACCCTCGGCGCGCTTTTGTCTTTGCGCCTAGGGTCTGAAAGCGCAAACCTCCGCGCCTGGTGCCCTAGGTCCGCGGGGTGGACGTCCCGACACCGGGACATTGGAAAGCTCGCCATCCAGCTCAATATTCAATCTTGTCCGGCGAAGCCAGCCACGCTGCAAAACTCGCCCACGCCTCGTCCCCGAGCAACTGCGCGGAGCGCATCTTCCGTAACCCGGGATCTTTCCGCAGCTCCGCATAGAGAAACGCGTCATCGAATCCGGCCCGCGCCGCGTCCGTCGCGCTCGCGCCGTAGTACACCGCATCGAGCCGTGCCCAGTACGCCGCGGCCAGGCACATGGGGCAGGGCTCGCAACTCGAGTAAAGCGCGCACCCGGCCAGCGTGAACGTACCCAGCGCTTGGGCCGCCGCGCGCATGGCCACCACCTCGCCGTGCGCCGTGGGATCGTTCGTCGCCGTCACCGCGTTCGCGCCCTCGCCCACAATCGCGCCCTCCCTCACCACCACCGCGCCAAAAGGCCCGCCCTTGCCCGCAAGGACGTTCTCCGTCGCCAGCGCAATCGCACGCCGCAGAAACTCCGGATTGGGCGCTCCAGGCATATCTTTCCCAATCTTCATCGACTCGCGTGAGCCGCAACCCTCAGTATGGCATAGACATTCCTGGCCTCTGCGCCCCTCCAACCGCATCCGCTTCCGCGCCGCTTGCAGATTATTTCGCTCTTCCAGCGCATACTATCCCTGACCCCTCGGTCCCTTGCTCCCATGCTCCCCTGCTCCCATGCTCCCTTGCTCCCTTGCCCCCATGTCCCCGGTCCGTACCAGCCCATTGACCCCCCCTCCCCCCCCACCCAATGCACCAAAATCAGTGCAGCGCGCGCCGCAGCTCGCACAAAAATAAATACATTACGCCGGAAGCGCTGAAGTCGCGACCCTGCAAAACCTGTCGATACCTGTAGAAAACCTGCAAAACCCGAAGTCAAATGGAAACGTGTTGCCCATCCTTTCCGCGTCCGCCGCGGCGGATGCGGAAAGGGTGGGAACCCACAACCCCTTTGCCCGTTCGGAGAGTCCGTTTCTCTTACTTCGCCAGGTGCGCTTCGAGCACCTCAAGAAACCGCGCCAGCCACTTCGGGTGCGCGGGCCACGCCGGTCCGGTCACCAGCTTGCCATCGACCACCGCATCGGTCATCTCCACTTTCACGAACTCACCGCCGGCCAGTTCCACCTCCGGCGCGCACGCCGGATAGGCATTCACCTTGCGTCCCTTGAGCACTCCCGCTGCGGCCAGCAATTGCGGTCCATGGCACAACGCGGCAATGGGCTTGCCGGCCTTGTCGAAATGCCGCACCATCGCGAGTACCTTCTCGTTCAGGCGCAGATACTCGGGCGCACGCCCGCCGGGAATCACCAGGCCGTCGTAGCGCGCCGGATCGACCTCATCGAATGTCGCGTTGAGCGCAAAATTGTGCCCGCGCTTTTCCGTGTACGTCTGGTCGCCCTCGAAGTCGTGGATCGCCGTCCGCACCGTCTCGCCCTTCTTCTTGCCGGGACACACGGCATCCACGCTGTGACCCACCATCTGCAACGCCTGGAAAGGCACCATGATCTCGTAGTCCTCCACAAAGTCGCCGGCCAGCAACAGGAGATGCGCGGATTTCATCGCCATT
>JASHTS010000150.1 GCA_030040425.1 Acidobacteriaceae bacterium
AGCCACGCCAGCCCGCCGAGAACGGCCAAAGCGGTGGCCGTCGAGAAGGACGCCTGCCAGCCGAAGTGCGCGGCGATCAGCGGGGTGAGCGACGCGGTCACGGCGCCGCCGATCTGGCAGCACATGTTCATGGCGCCTGAGGCCACGCCGGCAAATGTCCCGGCGAAGTCGGCCGTGATGGTGAAGAAGCAGCTCTGCGAAAGATACAGCGCGCCCGCGCCGCCGGCGAGCACAAGGCTGGCCGTCTGGGCGTGGTCGACGCGCGAGCCGCAGGCAATCAGCAGCGCGGTGAGGCCGAGCGCTGCCGCGGGCCAGTAGCATCGGCCCGTCCTCGCGCCGAACCGGTGCGCAAGGCCGTCGCTGATCACTCCTCCCAGCAGCGAGCCGAGCGTCATGGCGGCAAAGGGAAATATGGAGTAGATGGCGCTGGTGCGCAGGCTCAGGCCGCGCACTTCGGCAAGGTAAAGATAAAACCAGCTGAAGAAGATCCAGGAAACATAACCGTAAGTAAAGTAACTGGCGCTCACCGCAAGCATGCTGCGACTGGTGAGGATGCCGCGCCAGGGAATCGCGAAGCGAGTTGCCTCGCCGGGAACCGGCGCCACGTCCTTGGCATCTTCGCGCCCGCCGGCGATGAGGGCAAGTTCCGCCTTTCCCACCCAGGGATGGCTCTCGGGCGTGTTGCGCGCAAACACGTACCATACCACCCCTGCGAACGCTCCGAGGATGGCGCAGAACCAGAAGGAGGCGTGCCATCCGTAGCGAAGCAGAAGGGCGGTAATGAGGGGCGGCGCCAGCGCCGAGCCTAATCCGCTGCCGCCGAAGATGATGCCGTTGGCCTTGCCGCGCTCGGAAAGCGGAAACCAGCGCTCCACGAACTGGTTGGCGCTGGGATAGAGAACCGCTTCGCCCGCACCGAGCGTGAAGCGGATGAGAAGAAGAACCGCGAGGGCGCCGGTGATGCGAGGCGAGACCATCGCCGAGAGGGCCGTGAAGATGCCCCACCAGAGCAGCCCGGCCGAGAGCACCCGCCGCGGGCCAAACCGGCGCGCCAGCATGCCGCCGGGAATCTGAAAAGCAGCATAGCCGACCAGAAACGCGCTGAACACCCATCCGAGGTGCGGGTTGTCGATGCGGAAATCGCGGGCGATGACGCCGCCGGCGATGGCGACGTTGGTGCGGTCGAGGAAGGCAATGGCGCCAAGGACAAGGATCCAGACGACGAGCAGATAGCGCAGAGGCACACCGCTGGATTCTAGGGCGCTCGCGTCACGCTGCATCGCTTCGGATTGTAGCGGAACCACAATGGCGGGAGGCAGTGCGGGCTGCCGCGGCAACGCCTTCTATTCACCATTGAATCAAACAATTAAACACCAGGCCCGCACCCTGGGAGCAACGACCTCCGCAAGTCGCGCCGGGGAGCGCTGTTATCTTCCTGGGCAATGCAGGCGGTTACTTTCAATCGGCCGACTGGTATTGTTCCGGGTTCACTCCGGGTGTAATGTTTGTTTACAATCGTAAAACCGCCCATGCGGAATCAAACGTTTGCGTGATTGCCTCTTCGTATTCACTTGCCGGGGAAAAGCGATTCACGACCGGCTTTAGAGTTGTCCCCTGCGTGCAATCACGGGTATCGTTTACATGGATGATGCAGTTGCGGCACTGTCAGCGGAGTAAGGAATCGCGTAAATTGATTGCAAGGAACCGGGAAACTCGCTTGGCAATGAGCCCGTGGCCCGGATGCGGAGCAGCAGACACCGGCTCGAGCCTGGGAGCCGGCATTCCTTTCGTTCCGGCGGGGCAGGCGCGATACAGCCCATTCCGGGAGCATTCCTCTTGGTGTGAGTGGGGCCGGATGGCACAGAGGAAGGAGGATGCTGCTTGGGCTTGAACCTGGCAGGACCGGGATCGCCAAGCGCCGGTGAGAATTCCGGCGCCGAGCCCATGCCGCGCAAGACTTCGCGGATCCTGGTAGTGGACGATGAAACCCACGTGCGGGCAATGATGGGTTCCACGCTGGAGCGGCAGGGTTACGAAGTGCAGCTGGCCTCGAGCGGCCGCGAAGCGCTGGAAACCCTGGAGTTGAATTCCTACGACCTCGTCCTCACCGACATCGTGATGCAGGATGTGAACGGCATCGCGCTGCTGGAGCAGATTCACGCCCAGCATCCCAATCTTCCCGTGGTGATGGTCACGGCCATCCACGACATCAGCGTGGCCATCGACTCCATGCGCCGCGGCGCCTACGACTACCTGCTCAAGCCTTTCGAGCGCGAGCACCTGCTGAACACTGTGCGGCGCGCGATGGATCACCGGCACGCTCTCGAAGAGAATCACAATTATCAGCAGAGCCTGGAACAGATGGTGCGCGCGCGCACGGAGATGCTGCGCCACGCCATGGAAGACCTGGAGCACTCCTACGACGTGACCCTGGAGGCGCTGGGCGACGCGCTTGACCTGAAAGACTCCGAGACCGAGGGCCACTCCAAGCGCGTCACGGCTTATACCATCGCCCTGGCGCGCGCCATGGGCATTGCGCCTGCGGAGATCAAGGTGATCGCGCGCGGAGCCTTCCTGCACGACGTGGGCAAGATGGCCATTCCCGACGAGATTCTGCGTAAGCCGGGCAAGCTCACGCCGGAAGAACAATCCATCATGCGCGAGCACTGTACGCGCGGCTACAACATGCTGCGCAAGATTCCATTTTTGGCGGGCGCCGCGGAGATTGTTTACTGCCACCAGGAGCATTACGACGGCAGCGGCTATCCGCGCGGCATTCGCGGGCGCGAAATCCCCATTGGCGCACGCATCTTCGCCGTGGGCGACACGCTGGATGCGATTACCAGCGATCGCCCCTATCGCCAGGCGCGCACCTTCGACGCCGCGCACGAAGAGATTCTTCGCTGCTCCGGAACGCAATTCGATCCGGCGGTGGTGGAAGTGTTCTTGAAGATCCCCAACGAGCTTTGGCAGGAACTGAGGTCGGAGATCAGCGGCCAGAGCAAGCGCTTTTCCACCTTCGATATCGACCCGCCCGCGAACCAAAGCGAGTAAACTGCCGGTATTGGCTGCACGCAAGGCCCGCCTCAGGCCAGGAGGTCCGTCGTGCCGAAGTTGACCCCGCAACAGATGAAGGAACAGCTGGCTGCTTCGCCGGGCTGGCAGATTGAGAACGGCGAGCTGGTCAAGAGCTTCTCGTTCAAAAATTTTGTCGAGGCGCTCCGATTCGTCAACCGCTTGGGTGAAGCCGCGGAGAAAGCCGGCCACCACCCCGATATCGATATTCGTTACAACCGCGTGCGCCTGGCCCTGGTGACACACGATGCCGGCGGGATCACGGAAAAGGACTTTCAGCTCGCGTCACAGGCAAACGCACTGGGCTGACGGCGATTTTCGCGTCCAAAGTCAGATTTCATCCGAAGAGCTCCCGGGCTGGTCCTCTTCGGCTCTACCAAATTGTGGATTTTCAGGGTTTTCTCCGGTTTCGCGGAGGCGTGCAAGGGTTTTGCGGTAGAACCAGGCCGTAGCCAAACCTCCCGCCACGGCGGACGCAGCGGTAAGAAGGGCCAACCGGAGCCAGTCTCGAGAAGATTCCCCAGCCGTCTCTTTTCCTGCATAAGATTCTGATTCCATGTCATTTGCCACTGTCTTGCCTCACTGTGACATCGCCGCAATCGGCACACCATCCGGTGCAAAAACGCAAGAATCGCCTCAAATTGCTTCGCCAATTAGATGCAAGAGCGCCGCAAAAGACGACTCAATTGACGCGAAAATAAATTCTGAATTTTGTACTTGCATTCTTCCGAATCTATGCTATCGTGTATTTATTCCGGTGAGGAGGTGAGTGATTCCCTCCGACCCGGAAGCAGGTTGCGTCACTGGCCTCCCGGCACGGATAGCTTGAACGTCCGTGCCGTTTTTTTTCCCTACTGAGGCCGGCGGAGGAACTCGCTTGCGGCCATGACCGAGCTGCCCCCCAAAACCGTTTTGCCAGATTAGACTGGAATGCGGAGACGCATCGTGAAAATCAGCAATTCCGCCCGGTGGCCTTTGGCGGTCCTCTTCTGCGCGCTCACCGCGATGAGCTACGCGCAGTGGTCCAATCCGGCCGACGACGTGCCCGCGTACCATGCTTCGGCGCCGCTGAAGGTCAGCGCGCTGCCGCCCATCCTGCACGGGGCTCAGCTCAGCGGCGAGCACTTCCAGTATCCCTGGCAGGTGCACGTCTACCAGGACGTGGCGCGGGTTTCGAGCGTCGTCTATCAGTTGCCGTGCAACTGCCGCTGCGACCGGGCGCTGGGCCACACCAGCCTGCGCAGCTGCTTCGAGGGCCTGCATGGCACCGAGTGCTCGACCTGCGCGCAGGAAGGCTTTTACGCCTACCAGAAGACGAAACTGGGTTGGACGCCTGCCCAGATTCGCGCCGGCATTGCGCGGCACGAGTACGAGCAGATCGACCTTGAGGCGCAGTAACTGAACACGCAATGAGCCGCCCAGCCGGCGGTAAAAGCTCAATCGGCGTAGAATCGAATGTGCAGCACGAGCCATTCGGGCGCGCGCTCGCACCCTGAGGCAGATCCGTTTCATTCGGTACGGGCCTGCGAACGATGGGGGCGTCACGGTTTCGACGGGATCGCTTGCGGCAAGGGAGACATGTCGGGGTGTGGGCACCCGCAATCGCCTGCAAAACCAAAGTTGCCAACGACAATCTGGCACTTGCTGCTTAATTAAATAAGCAGCCGCCTGTCGCGGCTTCGCCTATGGGCTGCGAGCGGGCGTCATACAGTAGGCTGGCGGTTACGGCTCGGTCCGTGCGGTAACCGCGAGATTATCGGACTAGTTTCCGGCGCATCTTGTCCGTTCTTAAGCGCCGCGGAGCGAAACCCAATCGAATCGGACACAGCATGGACTCTCCCGGCTGACAACGGTTTCGGACGCGGGTTCGACTCCCGCCGCCTCCACCAATAACTCATTTGTTATCAATAGTTTACAGACGAAAAGCGTAAAATAGGCGAAAAGCATTGCCATCCATAAGCCTTTCAAAATCAACTAGATGACTCTTTCAAAATTCGACCCTAAAGAACCCACGTCCGGAAAAAACTAACCGATTATTTTTCAAACATATAGCGCTTAATAGGCTGGTGCACAGGGGCGTTGAAGCAACGCGCTTTGGCATTCGCGTGTGATTTAATTGCTTTTTATACGTCAAATGACCTACATTTTGGTATGCAGGAAGTTCCAATGGCAACCGTTCCCGCATCCCGTCCAGATCTGGCTGCGCATCGTGAAGCGCTTCGCCTCCCCATCCCAGAGATCGTCAAGCAGCTCGTCGGCCTGATCGGCCGCAAGCTCACCGCCTACGTTGGCGGAGTCCGGGACGTCCGTGCGGTAGATCGCTGGATGAACGGAAGTGAGCTCTACGGTGATGCCGAGCAGCGCCTGAG
>JASHTS010000151.1 GCA_030040425.1 Acidobacteriaceae bacterium
GAAGCCGTGCACGGCGTCGGCGCCTTGCTCCACGAGGGCTGGCGGCCCAGGCGCACGATGGTTTTCTGCAGCTGGGATGCCGAAGAGGAGGGCCTGATCGGCTCAACCGAATGGGTGGAGCAGCATGCCGCACCAATGGCCCACGCGGTGGCCTACTTCAACATGGATGTGGGCGTTTCCGGCCCTGATTTCTCCGCTTCGGCCGTGCCCTCGCTCAAGCAATTTGTCCGCGATGTGACCCGCGACGTGCCCAGTCCTATGGGCGGAACCGTGTTTGAGCAGTGGCGCGTTCACTATGCCGGCGAATATGCGCGCCGGACCGGCGGATCCGCCCCGGCCGACACGGACGCGGTCCACCTCGGCGATCTGGGCTCCGGTTCCGATTACACGCCGTTTCTGCAACACGCAGGCGTGCCCTCGACCGATATCACCTCCGACGGCCCCTACGGCGTCTATCACTCCACCTTCGACGATTTCGCCTGGTTTACCGCCAATGCCGATCCGCATTTCGCCTATCTCCAGGAGATGGCGCGCGTTTTCGGCCTGGAAGCGGTGCGCATGGCCGATGCCGACGTCCTTCCGTACGACTACGTGACCTATGCCCACGCCATCTCCCGCTATCTGGGGGCGGCGAAGACGAAGGCGAGGGATGCCGGTTTCGACGCGCTCGATTTTGCGCCGGCTGAAGCGGCGGCCGCGCGCATGGCTGAAGCCGCGCAGCGAGCCTACGTGCTCGAAGCTGCGCCCGCGGGCGACCTGGCGCGGCTGAACGATGCTCTGCGCCAGACCGAAGAAGCGCTCCTGAGCGATGCCGGATTGCCCAACCGGCCCTGGTACCGGCACACCATTTATGCACCCGGCGAATATACCGGCTATGCCGCGGTGGTGATTCCAGGCGTGAATGAGGCCATCGACGCGAAAAACGAAGCCGTGGCCGCGGAGCAGCTCGCGGTGCTGACGCAGGCGCTCGACCGCGCCGCGCGCACGCTCGATTCGGCGCGATAAGCGGGCTCATGCCTTCTTATTCGAACTCCAGCAGCACGATCTCCGGCTGCGAGCCCACGCGCATGGGCGGGCCCCAGGTGCCCGCGCCGGTGGAGGTGTAGACCTGCAGCGCGCCGAAGCGGTTGAGCCCGTGAAGGAAGCGCCCGAAGATGCGGCGGGTGAGAAAAGTGTAGGGAAAGATTTGACCGCCGTGCGTGTGCCCGGAGAGCTGCAGGCTGATGCCGGCCTGCTCCACGATGGGCAGGCGAATGGGCGCGTGGTTGAGCAGAATGCTGGCGGCTTCAGCGCCCGGAGCGATCTGCTCGAGCGCGGCGCGCACGCGGAGGGGATAGGTGGATTCGCGATACGAGATGCCGAGAATGTGCAACCCGTCGATGGTGACGCGCTCCTGGGCAAGCACGCGGATGCCGGCGCGGCGAACCGCGTCGAGATATTCGCCGGGATCGTGGAACTCCTCATGATTGCCGGTGGAAAAGTAGGCGCCGAAGGGCGGCTTGAGATCGCGCAAAGGAGCGATGAGGCGATCGAGCCTGCCGCGCGTGCCGTCGAAAAGATCGCCGGGGATGAAGACCACGTCCGGATTGAGCGCGGCGGCGAGCCGCACCACGCGCCGGCAAAAGCCTGCGCGGTTGATGTTGCCCAGGTGCAGGTCGCTCAGCAGCACCGCACGCCGGCCGCGCCAGGACGCAGGAAGATGAGGCAGGCGGAGGGTCAGGCGGCGGACGCGAATCCAGAGCGCGTTGAACAACCCGTAGATGCCGGCGAGCACGGCCAGCGCAAAATAAGTTGCGCCGATGGCCGGCCGCAGCGTGGCCGCATTGGGCGCGGCGAAGAGGCGGACCGCGTACCAGGTGAGCCAGCTCAGGATCGCGCCCAGGAAAAAGAAATTGGCGAAGCCGAGCCAGATGGAAGCCAGCTTATAGAAGAGCGAAACGGCAAAATTCGAGGAACGGAAATTCAGCAGCGCGGAGACGACGAAGCTGATGGCCAGCGCAAAGAGCGCGGCGCGCAGCGCCAGCGCTGCCCTGGGATCGAGAGCGGGGAAGAAGGCGATGCAGGTATGAAAGATGAACCAGTGCGCCAGAAGAAGAACGGCTTGAACGATGAGTACGCCCAGGACAGGCCAAGCTTTCAAGCAGCAATTCCTCCTGAGATGATCGCACTGAGGCCCCTTGCGATTGGATGCGCATGCGCGGCACGGGGGCGCATGAAACAATCGAAGCTGTGAGCGCCGGCAGCGAAAACGCGCTGGGAATCTATCTTTCGATTCCGTTTTGCCGGTCGAAGTGCACGTACTGCAACTTTGCTTCCGGAGTGTATCCGGCCGGTGAACATGCGCGCTACATCGACCGCGTGATCGAGGACCTGCGCGGCGCCGAACCCTGGGCCGCGCAGGCGGAAGTGGAACTGCCTCGCCGCGTGGACTCAGTTTACCTGGGCGGCGGCACGCCCAACCTGCTTGCCCCGGCGCTTCTCAGCCGGCTCTTCGCCGCGCTGCGCGCCGGGTTCGCGCTCCACCCGGACGCCGAAATCACCATGGAGTGCGCACCGGGGCAGTTTGCCGCAGGCACGCTGGAAGCGATGGTCGCGGCGGGCGTCAATCGCGTGAGCCTCGGGGTGCAGTCGTTTGTCGACCAGGAAGCGCGCACGAGCGGCCGGCTGCACACGCGCGCCACCTTCGAAGAGGACCTGCGCCATCTGCGCGCGGCCGGCATCGCGAACCTGAATGTCGATCTGATCGCCGGGCTGGCCGGCCAAACGCCCGCCTCCTGGGACGCGTCGCTTTCTGCCTTGATCGATTCCGGCGTTCCCCACGCGAGCGTTTACATGCTCGAAGTGGACGAGGATTCACGGCTGGGCCGCGAGTTGTTGGCCGGCGGGGCGCGCTATCACGCGCAGCAAGTGCCCACCGACGACGCCATTGCGCAGATGTACGAGCGGGCCATCGAAAGACTCGCTGCCGCCGGAATCGAGCAGTACGAGATTTCGAATTTCAGCCGGCCCGGATTCGCCTCGCGGCACAATCTGCGGTACTGGCAGCGGCGGCCGTATCTGGGCGTGGGACTCGATGCGTCGTCGATGCTGCGCGCCTGCGAACCGGCGCAGGAGCCGCGTCCGCGCAGCGCAGACCGGCCTGAGTTGCGTCCCGTGCTGCGCAGCAAAACCACCGATGACCTTGGCGCATACCTAGCCGGAGCAGGAGTGGCGCAAACCGCGTGGCTCTCCGCCGGCGGCCAGCACGAGGAAGCGTGGTTCCTCGGGCTGCGGTTGAACGCGGGCGTCGATATCCGCGCGCTCGAAGAGGAGTTCGGCCGCGCCAGAGTCGAACCGGCGCGGGCCGTCGCCGTGCAATTGGAACAGGACGGCCTGCTTGCGATCGAAGGAGAAGTCGTTCGGCTTACTCCGCGCGGACGGCTCCTGTCGAACGATGTATTTCAAGAGTTTCTCGGCCTGGGACGGGAGATGGAGCCGGCCCTGTCGTAGACCCGGCTCGGGGGCTCGCATTTCATCCGAGTTGAAGGGAAGACGCGGCGGCTGCCGGCCGCACCGGCTACCACGCGATCAGTTCATCCCCGGAAGTCGGCGAGAGATAGGTCACTGCTGCGGGCGCCAGGCGCGCGCATCCGTCGAAACACACAATCGACTCGGGGCCGGCGCTTTTGGCGCGCATCAGCGCCTCTTCCGCCTCGCGCAGCACCACCACCGGCGAGCGGCCCTGGCTGGAAGCGATGCCGAAACAGGCCGAGAGGCGGATCGATTCGCCGTTCACCTGAAAGGGCACGCTGAAGACTTCCAGGCGCAGGCGCTCGGCGAGCAGGACGGCATGGGCGATGCCGCAACCGGGCAGCGCCAGCAGGAACGCGTCCATGCCCGGACGGCCGACCAGATCGTAGCTGCGCAGCAGGCGCGTGGTGCGGCTCACCACCTGGCAGAGCAACTGGTCGCAGGCCTCGGCGCCCAGGCGCGCGTTCCAGTGGCCGAAGTCGTCGATATCGAAGAGCAGCAGCGCCATGGCGGTGTGCAGCCGCTGCACGCGATCGGTCTCGCGAAAGAGCATCGACAGCAGGGTCTCGCGGTTGTAGAGGCCGGTGAGCCGGTCCAGTTGCGCGCTCAGCGTTGCGGCGTCGCGCAGTTCCTCCACCTCACGCGCCAGGCGAAAGGCATGCAGCGCCCGTTCGATGCGGAGTTGCCAGTAGGTGCCTTCGGCGGAGCGCAGAATCAGGTCGTCGATCACGCCTTCGGCGAGCCGGTCAATCCACTCTTCGGTCGCCGCATCGGCGACGAGCAGGATCGGGTAACTCAGGACGTGCTCATGGGCGCGGGCGCGCGCGAGCAGTTCGCTTGTGGGCATTCCCGGCAAATGCGAATCCAGGAGAACCAGTCCCGGAGAACCCGGCGCCGTCAGGCGGGCGAGCGCGGCCTGGGCGCACATCCCCACCTGTACCTCGGCCCCCATCCGGGCAAGCAGCGGCTCCACAGTTCGGAGCAGCGCCGGTTCCGCGGAGGCAAGTAAAACGTGGGATGGGCTGGGGCCAGACATGGGACAGAATCTCCGTATCTCCTTTATCGGCATGGATTGGAAAATCTTAAGAATTGGAAGGGACTGCTCGTGATCGGTTCGCCCTGCGAGCCGCCTTGGGCGCGGCGCGAGCCTGCCGCGAGCCGGAAACCGGTGGAAATTTCGCATTTCCTCCCGCTCGTTGCAATTTTCCTTATTGAATTCTCACGGGTTTGGGTGTATCCCTGTTGCAACCATAAGAGCGTTTGCCCAGAAGATCAGACAGGAACAGGCACGTACGCGAGCCGCGGGGACGCGTCGGATGGTTGACTTGCACCGTTCCCGACCCCCAGGCAAAAAACTTCAAGCCATCAGCAATTTTTATTTTCAGGAGGATCAGTGCAATGACAGCGCGAATCTTTCGTACACTTCTCTCCGCATTGTTGGCTGTGGCTGTGCCGGCAATTCCGGTTGCCATCCCGGGGCAGACCTTTCGCGGCGGCATCAGCGGCACCGTGACCGATCAATCCGGAGCGGTGGTGCCGACGGCCACGGTCACCGCAAAGGACATCTCGACCAACGCCCTCTATAGCACCGTCAGCTCCACGGCCGGCGAGTTCGCCTTCACCAATCTGCCGCTGGGCGATTACCTGGTGACCATCTCCGCACCCGGTTTCACCACGGAGAAAGTGAAGATGGTGACGGTCTCAGCCGGAGCCACCTATACCTTGCCGGTGAGGCTCACGATCGCAAGCACAGCGCAAACCGTGGAGGTAACCGCCAACGCGCTCACGCTCGATACCGTCAGCGACATCCAGTCCTCCGATATTGCCGAGGCCGCCGTGCAGACCCTTCCCAACAGCGGCCGCGACTTTACACAGATGCTTTCGCTCAATGCCGGCTTTGCCGGCTACTCCACGGGCGGGGGCGCATTGGCATCCAGCATCGACGGCACCCGGTCGAATTCCGTCAATTGGCAGATTGAAGGCACCGACAACAACGACCTCTGGTGGAACATCCCCGCCGTCAACCAGAGCGGCGTGAATGGAATTGCGGCCGTGGTCATGCCGATTGACGCCATCGAAAGCTTCTCTTTCACCACTTCGGGCACCACGGAGATTGGGCGCAACTCCGGCGGAACGGCCAACGTTACCATCAAGTCAGGAACCAATTCGCTGCACGGTTCGGCTTATTACTACAACCACAACGAATTCTTCCAGGCCGACAATCCCTTCGAAACCAGCAAGGAAGAGACGCGCAACCAGCACTACGGGTTTTCGGTCGGCGCTCCCATCCGCAGAGACAAAACTTTCTTCTTCCTCTCCGGCGAGCACCAGTGGTTTGACATTGGCGCCGGAGCCCATGGCACTGAGCCCTCGACCGCTTATCAGACTGAGGCCCTCGCCGTCCTCAGCGAATATGGCGTGACGGAAAACCCTGTCGCACATAATCTGCTTTACGGCAACGGAACGCTCTCCGGCTTGTGGCCCTCCGCGTCGCTCAACGGCCCGGCGACTCCCGACAACTATGCTTCCACCGGTCTCACCACCGGCTACAGTTACAACGGCGTGGGCAAGCTGGACGAGCAGTTCACCGACAAGGATCACCTGGCCTTCACCTATTTCATCGGCCAGGGCATCCAAACCGCTCCGGTATCTTCTTATCTAACGCCCTATTTCCAGCAGGCAGGAACCCATATCCAGAATTACTCGGTGGTTTATAACCGCGTTTTCTCGCCCTCCATCGCCAACCAGCTTTCGGCCGGCACCAGCTATTTCCAGCAGGCTTTTGTCGATGCCGATACAAATTTCAATCCGATCGGCCTGGGACTCGACACCGGCGCCACGATTGGCGGCGCGCCCCACCTGGTGATCGGACCTGCAGCCGAGATTGGCGGCCTTGTGGTCAGCGGTCTGGGCTTCGATCCCATCGGGCCGACCCCGCCCCTGGGCCGCACCGATATTACCGGCCATCTCGACGAAGACCTGACCTGGACCAAGGGCGCCCATCAGCTTCACTTCGGCGGCGAGATCCGGCGCGCACAGGTGCACGAGTTCTACCTCATCGGCGAACGGGGAACGATTCTCTTCGATGGAACCCAGGGACCGTGGTCGACCACCAGCAGCCCCTGCGCGGCACTGGGCAACGGAACTCCTCCTTTCGGTTCGGATGGTGCGCCCACGGCGCCCTCGGATCAGAACGTGCTCTTCCTTGCCGATTTTCTCGCCGGTTGCTTTAATCCCTCGAGTACCGCCATCACCGACGGCAATCCACAGCGCGAGGTCTACGTAAATTCCTTCGCTTATTACGGCCAGGATACGTGGCAGGCCACAAAGAGCCTGAGCCTGAACTACGGGCTGCGCTTCGACTACGAGGGGCCGGTGCATACCGGTCAGCCGAACCTTTCCGTCTTCGATCCTTCGCTGTCTACCGGCCTTGCCGTGACCACCCGGAACATCGCCGACATCTACGCCAGGTTCTGGGGCGGCTACAGCCCGCGCGTCGGCTTGTCCTACAAGTTGCCCGGCGCCTTGAACACCGTGCTTCGCGCCGGTTACGGCCTCTATTACGACTCCATCTACATGAAGTCGATTCTGGAAAACGAGAACCTGCAGAATGTCTCGGATTTTGGCCCCCAGTTGAATCCGGCCGGCGATGAGCAGGTGGTCAACGCCTCCGCCTTGAATACGGTAATTTCCAGCGGCGCTCCCATCTATGAAACCTACGACGATGCGCTATCGGGGCAGGGCATCACCAGCATTTCAACCTTCGATAAAAACTTCCGGCCCGGCTACCTGCAATCGTGGGACCTCAATGTCGAACAGCAGTTCGGTTCGTCCATCATCTGGCAAATGGGCTACGTGGGGACCAAGGGAACGCACCTGCTGGGCATGTTCGACATCAATCCGGGCGCACTGAACAGCGTCAACAACCCGATTGCGTACACTGACACAGCCTGCCCGCCGCAGTACAGCGGCGCAGCGCCCGGAACGCCGGGCAACGATCTGCAGTGCTCGCGCCCGTATTTCAGCCAGTTCCCCAACTTCGGGACCATCGATGAGGCGCGCTCCAACCTGGGCTCCGACTACAACTCGCTGCAAACCTCGCTGCGCCTGCAAAGCTGGCATGCGCTTGCCGGGTCGCTGTCCTATACCTGGGCGCATTCGCTCGACTATGAGACCGGCGCCCTGCCCTACCTGCCGCAGAATTCTCTCGATGAAGCCCCCGAGCGGGGCAACTCGGACTTCGACGTGCGCCAGACGCTCTCCGGCTACCTCGATTATGCGGTTCCGTCTCCGCATCCCAACCGGCTCAGCCGGGGATGGCAGTTGACCTCCGGCTTCTCGTTCCACGGCGGAACCCCTTACACCGTTATTTCCTCAACCAGTCCCAGCGGCACAGGAGATAACTCCGACCGCGCCGTGCAGGTTTTGCCCAATCCCAACAATTACTCGCACGCAATTGTGAGCGGTGCGGTGCAGTGGTTCAATCCCAACGCCTTCGTCGACGCGGCCCAGGGCACTTACTCGCCGACGCGCCGCGGCCAGAACTCCAATCCCGGCTACGAATCCGTCGATCTGACTGTCCTCAAGAACACGCCCATCCACGAGAATCTCGCCGTCCAGTTCCGCGCCGACATGATCAACATCTTCGACCACACCAACCTCGCGCCCGTGGGCTGGCCGACCGCCGGCGAAACCAGCGAAATCGGCTCAACCATCGGTCCGTTCCTGGGAAATCCCGGCATCGGTCCCGGCGAGCCCTTCAATGTGCAGTTCGCGATGAAGATTCTCTTCTGAGCGATCTTGCGCGATCGTCAATCGGCGGCGCCGAGGAGGACTCGGCCGACGAACTCCGCTCCGGTGGCTAATCGACGAAGTCGATCACTGGTTTGACCGGTATGATGCCGCGCTCGTGGCCCAGCTCCAGCAGCCGGCGGATGGCCTCGCGGCCGTCCGCGCCGTAGTCGAGGGTGCGCTCGTTCACGTACATGCTCACAAAGCGGTTGGCCATGTTCGCGTCCAGGTCGCGCGCAAACTGCATGGCATACTCGAGGGCCTGCTCGCGGTACTCGAGCGCGTGGCGAATGGAGTCGCGCAGGGCCTTGGAGACGATCTTGTGGCATTCCGTTCCCAGCGAGCGGCGGATGGCATTGCCGCCGAGGGGCAAAACCAGGCCGGTGCTCTCACGCCACCACAGGCCCAGATCGATCGCCTTGTAGAGCCCGCTCGAGGTATAGGTGAGCTGGCCTTCGTGGATGATGAGCCCGGCGTCGTACGTCCCGGCAAGAACGGCGGGGATGATCTGGTCGAAGGGGACGGTCTCGGTTTGGATTGCGCTGTTGAAGATTTTGAGCGCGAGATAAGCCGTGGTCAGGGTGCCGGGAACGGCGACCTTCACGCGGCCGAGGTCGGCGGGCGCGAGCGGGCGGCTGGAAACCACCATGGGTCCGTACCCCTCGCCCACGCTGCCGCCGCAGCCCATGAGCAGATAATTCTCCTGCAGGTAAGGGTAGGCGTGGAAGCTGACGGCGGTGAGGTCGAAGAAGGCCTCTTCGCGCGCGCGCCGGTTCAGGGTTTCAATATCGGCGAGCGTGTGCGTAAAGCGATAGCCCGGCACGCGCACCTTGTTGGTGGCCAGCCCATAAAACATGAAGGCGTCATCGGAGTCGGGGCTGTGCGCAATGGAGATGTCGCGCACGTGATCGACGACGGCGGTCGGGGCGGAACTCACAGGCAAGAAATCCTTTCAGCGGACAAAGCGAAACAAATATTTTGATGCGCGTGCACGGTTCGGCGGGTCGAACGGCGCCGCGCGTTCGATCTTTCAAGATAATCCAGCCGTTTGCGCCTCTCTTCCTTGTGTCCGGCGGCGGGCGAATCCCAGCCGAAGACGAAAGCCGTCAGGGTTCCGCTTCCAGGTCGGAGTCATGCGCGGAATCGAAAGCGGGGCGCCGGTTGCCGCGCTTTCTCCCATGATTGCGGATGTGGCGCGCCAAGCCTGCGGCTGCCGTCAGCAGCGCTCCCAGCGAAACCAGCAAAGCAATCATCAACCAGCGCATTGGAGCCCGGACCCAGCAAGGATACCAGAAGCGGGGAAGCGCCGCGGGCGCGGGCAGGCCTAAACGGGCGCGTTGGGCGGGAACGCCGGTTTGCGCAGACTGGAAAGGAGCCAATCCAGATAAGGATGGCTGCCGCCGGCGACGTCAAGAACCAGGAATTCGGGAATCTGATAGCTGTGCAGCTCGTGCAGTCGGGTCTCGAGCGCGGGCAACTGGTCGGCTGCGGTCTTGAGCAGCAGCAGCGTCTCCGTGGAGGTCTCGATCTGTCCCTCCCAGTGGTAGATGGATTGGACGCCCGGGATCAGCGTAGCGCAGGCGGCCAGCCGCTCTTCGACCAGCGTGCCGGCAAGCAGGGCGGCTTCATCCGGGTTGGCGGCGGTGGTAAGGACGATGCGGGCTGGATGAAGGTTTTCCGCCATAAGAAATCTCCCAGGGCCAGGCGGGCTCTGCTCTTCAAATGTAAGCTGAAACCGGCGCCTCTGCGTCGTTCGCTTGCAAAATGCGGCTGCCGGCCGGTTCCGGAACCGGCGCGCCGGGCCAGGCGGGAGGCGCGGGCCGGGGCTCTCATTCTTTCTCCGCTGACGCGTCGTTCGCAGGGCGCCGGAAGGGAAGATACAGAAGCAGGAACAGAACCAGCGCTACGCCTTCCCCGGCTGCGATATACCAGGGCCACGGCCCGAGAAAATTGAGAAGCGAGACCCGCGCAGGCTTTGCGCGCAGGAACATGTAGTTGCTTTTGAAGATTGCGTCGAAGACTCCGTCCAGGACGGCCCACGCGTTGGTAAAGAGCAGCGCGCGAAGCAGAGAGCCCGGCCGCGGCCTTGCTTGCCCGCTCCAGACCAGGAAAAGCGCGGCGGCCACCACCAAGCCGTGCGCGATGAAAAACTGAACCGTGGACAGCGACGGGAAGCGCTCCCACAGATTTGGCGTCAACAGCGCCATGGAGCTTCCCGCCAGCCCCCCATAGTAGGCCAGATCGAACAGCGCCGGGCTGCGCGTGAACAGCACCATCACCATCAGCCAGAGCGTGATGTCGCAAAACTCCAGGGGAAGGTGGCTGGGAAACGAAAGCTGCCGATGCCGGGCAAGAACTGCGTACCAGAGGAGCGTGTCCAGCAGGATCGCGGTCCCCAGGCCCAGGCGCGGCCAGCGGCATTCCGGCCCGAGCCGGCGCTGGACGAGCGCAAGAATGGCCGCGAGAAGAGGAACCACGCCGAGGATGACCAGATGCGCCGCGCCTAGAAGCGGAAAATCCGCGGACGAGGCTGTGATCGGAGGCTGGGGCATGAACCAACTTGCGCGCAGACGTATTCATCGGAAACGGCTGCGCGCCGGTTCCAGATTACTCCCGGGCCGCGGCCGTGCGCAGGCGCGGCGCGCGGGCGCAGCCGTGCTCACCGAATGGACAGAGGCACGGAACAGGGCTCTCACGCGGCGTGCGGCTTTGTAGCCATCCAATTTCGCGCAATACGGTGGTCTGGCGCAGTACGATGGTCTCGCGCGGTACGATGACCCCATGCGAAACTTCTTCCCCCTCACGCCGGCTGCGTGGTTTCTTCTCCTGGCTGCGTGGATCGTTCTTCCTTGCCGCGGCCAGGCTGCGGCCAACCCGCAAAACGCGGAATCGGCCAATCCGGCTGCCCAGCAAGCGCCAAAGCCGGCTGCGCAGAATCCGGCGCCTAAAGCGCCCACGCGGCGCCCACCGGCGCCCAGCGACATTGCGGCTCCCATCCCTTCGCGCTACGACATGCTGCGCGGCGCCTATGGGCCGTTTCGCGCCAACAACGACCTGCTCTACTACCACCTCGACGTGCGCGTCGATCCGGTCAAGCAATGGATCAGCGGCAGGAACACCATCCGCTTCCGCATGCTGAATGACGCGACGCGCATCCAGATCGACCTGACGGACAAGCTCAACATCGACAAGATTCTCTTCGTCCCCGGCGCCGAAAATTCGAAAGCGGAAGCGGTGCCGCTCAAGTACACGCGCGACACGGGCGCCGTCTTCATCGATTTTCCCCAGACGCTGCGCGCGGGCCAGGTCTACTCCATCGATTTCTATTACTCCGGCCATCCGCCGACGGTCGGCCGCTTCGGCGCCTTCACCTTCGGGCACGACCCCGCCGGGCGCGTGTGGATCAACACCGCGTGCGAAGGCACCGGCGCCAGCGTCTGGTGGCCGGACAAAGACCAGTGGCGCGACGAAGTCGAAAGCATGGACATCAGCGTGGCCATTCCCAATGGCCTGGTCGATGTTTCCAACGGCAAATTCGTGGGCAAAACCGACCTGGGCGACGGCTATACGCGTTGGGACTGGCACGTAAGCTACCCCATCAACAACTACGATGTGTCGCTGAACATCGGCGCTTACGTGCACTGGCACCAAGATCTGAAGATCGACGGCCATGACAGCCTGGCCATGGATTATTACGTTCTGCCCGAAGATCTGGAGAAAGCGAAAAAACAATTCGCGCAGGCTCCGGGCATGATCGAGGCCTACACTCACTACTTCGGTCCCTACCCCTTTGCACGCGACGGCTACAAGCTCATCGAGGCGCCTTACTCCGGCATGGAGCACCAGAGCGCAGTGACCTACGGCAATCTCTTCGAGAACGGCTACCTGGGCCGCGACTGGACGCACACCGGCATCAGCCTGCGCTTCGACTTCATCATCATCCACGAGAGCGCGCATGAGTGGTTCGGCAACAGCATCACCGCCGCCGACCCCTCCGACATGTGGATTCATGAGGGCTGGGCCACGTATCTCGAGAGCCTCTACGTCGAGTACCGCTGGGGCAAGGCCGACGCGATTACCTATCTCAATGGCCTCAAGCCGAAGATCTACAACCTGCGCCCCATCGTCGCCGAGCGCGGCGTCAACGCCGATCCCACCGAGGACCAGTACTTCAAGGGCGCGCTCATGCTCAACACGCTGCGCAGCGTCATCAATGACGATGCCAAGTGGTTCGCGCTGATCCACGGCTTCTATCAACGCTTCCAGTACCAGAACATTCTCACCGAGGACGTGGTCGCCTACTTCAACCAGCAGACGGGCATGAACCTGACGCCCATCTTCAACCAGTACCTGCGCCACGCGCACATCCCGCGCCTCGAGCTGCTCTTTATCAAGCTGCCTGGGGGCGAAGCGCCGGGGCCCACGCCCCACCTCGTCATGTACAAGTGGGACGCCGATGAAGACGGCTTTGCCATGCCGGTGCGCGTGGGCACGCCCGACCACTGGCAGATCATTCACCCCACCACGCACTGGCAATGGATGCAGACGCCTCTCACGAAGGACGATTTGCAGGTGGCGACGGATTTGTATTACGTGGATGTGAACAAGCAGTAGAGCCACGCCTTGTCGGCGGGGCAACGGTGTTAGAGTATGTTCCTTGCGGGCAACAGGAACGCTGCTCACGGAATCGGAGAGAGCGATGAGCACCTCCATCAAATTCGGCACCTCGGGCTGGCGCGCCATTGTGGCCGACGAGTTCACCGTGGCCAATATCCGTCTCGCCGTCGCCGGCATCGCGAGGTACGTGAAAACCCTTCCGGCGCCGCATCGCGTGCTCGTGGGCCGCGATCCGCGTTTTCTGGGCGAATCGTTCGTCGCGGAAGCCGCGCGGGTGCTCGCCGCCGCGGGCGTCGCGCCCATCGTGATTCCCGAGCCCGCGCCCACCCCGGCCATCTCTTACGCTGTGAGAGCGCTCAAGACTTCCGGCTCCATCAATTTCACCGCCTCGCACAATCCGCCCGAGTACAACGGCATCAAGTACTCCACGCCCGACGGCGCGCCTGCGCTGCCCGAAGTGACCAAGCAGATCGAAGCGGCCATCGCCGGCATCGCCGCTAACGGCGCTTCCTCTAGCGCCAGTCCAAAACCAGAACCCCGCGAAGCGGTCGAGACCGCGGACGTGAAGCCCGCCTTCCTCAAGCGCCTGGCCGAACTCGTCGATCTGAAGGCGATTGCCAAATCCGGCATCAAGGTGGTCTACGATCCCTTCTGGGGCGCGGGCCGCGGATACTCTTCCGATCTTCTGCGCGAAGCGGGCGTACCGGTGGAAACCGTCCACGACTATCGCGACGTTTTGTTCGGTGGCCACGCGCCCGAGCCCGACGATCCTCTGCTCAACGACGCGAAGAAAAAAATGAAGGAGACCGGCGCGGCCATCGGCATTGCCACCGACGGCGACGCCGACCGCTTTGGGGTGGTCGACGCCGACGGCACATTCCTGCAGCCGAATTACGTGATCGCGCTGCTCTTCGACTACCTGGTGGAGACGCGCGGCTGGCGCAACGGCGTGGCCAAGAGCGTGGCCACCACCAACCTGGTCAATGCGCTCGCCGAGCGCCACAAGGTTCCGCTCTACGAGACGCCCGTGGGCTTCAAATATATCGGCGAGCTCATCAATCAGGACAAGATCGCTATCGGCGGCGAGGAGTCGGCCGGCTTGACCATCCGCGGCCACGTCCCCGAGAAGGACGGCATCATCGCCGGCTTGCTCATGGTGGAGATGGTAGCCGTGCGCGGCAGGAGCCTGGGTGCGCAGCTTCGGGAATTATTTGGCAAGGTTGGTTCCTATTACCCGGTTCGCGAGAACTTCCACTTGACCCCGGAGGTGAAAGCCCGGTACACTGAGAAGTTGAAGGCCGATCCCGGCGAGCTGAGCGGGCGCAGGGTGACGCAGATTGTCCGCACCGACGGGCTGAAGCTGATCTTCGAGGACGGCTCGTGGGTCTGCTACCGGCTCTCGGGAACCGAGCCGGTGGTGCGGGCTTATACTGAGGCGCGCAGCGAGCACGACATGGAAGCGCTCAAGGCTGCGGCGGAAAAATTTGTGCTCGATTAAAAGAGATTTGCATGCCAAGCCGGAACACAAACGAAAAGATGCAGATCGTCTCCCGGGGAAAAACCCCGCTGTCCGCGCCCCTGGCTGAGCGCGCTTACGCCTGGGCGCAGCGCGCGTGGCGGCCGGCGGGGACGGTGCTGGCGGTGCTGCTGGCGATGGTGCTTACATGGCACGTGATCGACGGCAAGCACGGGCTTTCGGCGTGGGAGCGCGAGCGCGCGCAGGACCGTGCGCTCAGGCAGGAGATCGAGCGCCTGCAGCAGGAGAACGCGCAGATGCAACTTCAGATCCAGCGGCTGCAGTCCGATCCCGACGCCATTGAACGTGAAGCGCGCGAAAAGCTGCACTACGCCAAGCCCGGCGAGGTGATCTACACGCTGCCCGAGCCGGAAACGCAATCGCAGCCGGCAAAGTAGCTCTCGGCTCGATTCCTTTCCTCACTCCGGCGCTTCCCGTTGACTGAATCGGAGAGCGGGGCTGCTTTCAAAAATCGGCGTGGAACCGCGCCCCGGAGACGGCCACCGGGCCGCGCGCCTGGTTGTAGCCGGGGTCGTTAATGTATTGAAAGTCGTACGACACGAAAAAGCCGCGCCACAGATGCGCGGTATAGAAAGTCTCCACGATCTTCTCGTGGCCGTAGGTCAACGCGCCGTCGCCCAGCAGAAAGCCCAGACCGCCGAGAGCAAGATACTGCTGGTGCGCGGCGACAATGCCGTTGACTACGAAAGCGGCGCCGGCCCGGTCTTCGCGCCGATGCCAGCGGTTTCCCGTCGCAAAGCCGCCCAATTCCAGCGTGCGATCGTCCTCCGTGTAGCAAAAGGACTCGTTGCGTCCGTCGCTCCAGCCCAGGCGCCCGAAAGCGCCCACGTCGCCGGTGAGGGATTGCTCGAAGTTCAATCCGAATCCGTAACGGTGACGGCCCTGGACGCGCGTGGCCTCAATATCGGGCGAGAGCGTCTTGTGGTCGAGATAGCCGGCATTGGCCTCCTCGTAATTGCCCATGTTGCCGTGGTTGACGTAGCCCAGCAGACGTACCACTCCGGCGCGATGCGCAATGCGGTTGCCTCTGGCCTCAAGCTCAAGGTTCTCGGCGCGCGCGCGGGCCACATCGGCATCCAGGTGGATGCCGTTGGCGATCTTCGGCATCAGGGCTTCGGCAAAGCGCACCGTCCACGGGCCATCGTCGTACTCGAGCAGCGCCCCATCGGTATAGCCGCGCGTGTTGGCCGCGTAGTCGTAGGCGCCATTGTTGTCGACCGTCCAGTTGATGAACTGCAGATGGCTGTCGGAGCCCCAGGTGTTTACATCGAAGAAGTCGACCAGGTCGAATTTGCCCAGGCGAAACTCGAAGCGGCGCGCAGGAAGACTCGTGGCCAGATGCAACTCGTCGCGCTCCGCTGCCACGGTCTCCTTTGAGAGTGGAACGATCTGCCGCACCATGAAACGCGCCAGATACGGCCCCTTCGAAAGCGGCAGTCCCTGGACCAGCCGCACCGAGTCCAGGTTCGTGTATCCCGCCAGCCCATTGGCGTTGCCGATGCCGTTGCCGGTGGCGTCTTCCAGGTCGGCAAAAACTTCGGTTGTATGCGTCAGCTGATAACCGGTATAGAGCGTCATCACGTGCGTGGTGGCGCTCTGCGCCCACGGGGTGAGGCTGTTCGCGCCGCTGTAACGCGCGGGAAACGCCCCATGCCCCTGCAGAATGATGTTCACTTGTCCTGAGATCCAATAGCGGCCGGTCTCGGTGTGCGGAAAGACGGTGACCGGATCGCCGGCCTCATCAAGGGTCGTGGACCCATTTTGGGGCGAAGGAGCGCCGGGAGCGTTGCCGGCGCCGCCCGGTTGCGTCTGCACCTGGGGCGCATCGGGAATCGAATCCCCGGCCTGTGCGGCAGCACGCAGAGCGGCCATCCCCGCGAGCGCCAGCACGAGAGCCAGGCAGGCAAACCGGGTGCGCGGGTTGGAGAAAAGCGCGGGCATACAATAAACGGGAAACCGGGGAAAACTCTACCCCCGTCCCCTACATACCATACCGGGGATAGGTAGGTCAAAAGCGAGAGGGAAGGCCATGTCGCATCAGGAACGGGAAAAGGTGAAGTTGCTGCAGCGGCTGCGCAAGGTTCGCGGGCAGCTGGACGCGGTGGAGCGCTCGCTGAACACCGACGAAGATTGCGGCGGCCAGCTGATGCTGCTGGCGGCCGTGCGCGGCGGCGTGAACGCACTGATGGCCGAAGTGCTGGAAACGCATATCCGCTTCCACCTGGTCGATGGCGCCAAGGAGCAGATTGCTCCGGAATTGGCCGAAGATCTTATCGACCTGGTGCACGCCTATCTGAAGTAAACGGTGGCACAGGGCGCGTCAATCCTGCAGGCTGAGCCATCTGCCACTGCTGCCAATGCTACCGAGCGGGCTGCGCCCTCATTGTTAAGATTTGATTGAAATCGGCAGCACCGGCCTGCTCCATCCCATGCGGGATTTCCGCAAGGTCGGATAGCCGA
>JASHTS010000152.1 GCA_030040425.1 Acidobacteriaceae bacterium
GACCTGCCGAATATGAAGCCGGAGATCAAAGCCATTCTGACCAACCGCGACGTGATTGCCATCGACCAGGACCCGCTGGGACACGAGGCGACGCGCGCCTACTCCGAGGGCGAAGTGGACGTGTGGACGCGGCACCTGGCCGGCGGCGCGCTGGCGATTGCGGTGCTGGACGCGGGCAGCGCGCGGTACTCGACGCATCCGTTCCACCTCGATCTCGCGCGGCTGGGATTGCATGGGCCGCTCCAGGCGAAGAACCTGTGGACGGGCGAGACCATGACGCTTACGGACAAAATGCCGATCGAGATCGGGACACACGACATTCTGCTGGTGCGGATCGCAGCGCCGAAGTGAGAGAGGCAGGGAGCGAGGGAGCAAGGGAACAGGGGTCAGGGAACAGGGGTCAGCGGTCAGGGGTCAGGGAACGCGAGAGGGATTCATCGCTGGGTCCGAGTGCAGGTTTCACGGTTGCGTCGCAGCGCAAGTTTTTGGGGGCCGGCGTTTGTGTGCCCCGGAGCGAAGCTCAACTTGCGATGGCGAGGCAGACGGCGAACCAGCCCCGCGGGTCGGTCCAGCACGGGCCCGGCGAAAAGCCGGCACGAGCGAGCAGCTCTTCGGCCTGGCCCCGCCGGTATTTGTAGCTGTTCTCCGTGTGAATGGTCTGGCCACATCGAAAATCCAGAGACAGATCGAGGGCGGCGATGCGCACGCACTGGGCGGCGAGACTTTCGAGGTGCATCTCGATGCGCGCGTGCACCGGGTTCCAGAGGGCGCGATGGGCGAAGGCTTCGGGGTCGAAATCCGCGTCCAGCTCGCGGTTGAGGCGGATGAGCAGGTTCTTGTTGAAGGCCGCGGTGACGCCGGCGGCATCATCGTAGGCGCGGAGAAGAACGCGCTCGTCCTTGACGAGATCGACGCCGAGCAGAAAGCTGTCACCGGGCTCAAGCTGCGCGCGCAGATGGCGCAGCAGGCGAGCGGATTCGGCGGGCTCGAAGTTGCCGATGCTGGAGCCGATCAAGAGCAACAACCGGCGCTCGCCGGGAGCGGCCGGATGGAGCGCAAAGCCGTTGGTGTAGTCCATGACGAGGGGATGAACGCGCGCCTGGGGGATCTCGCGCTCGATGCGCGTTTGCGCAACGAGAAGCGCGGACATGGAGATGTCGATAGGCTCGTAGAGAACGGAGCCCTGTTGCTCGACGGCCGCGGCGAGCAGGAGGCGCGTCTTGGCCGCGGAGCCGGCGCCCAGTTCCGCGATGCGCAGGCGCTCGCCAGATGAGGCGTGGGCGAGGATCTCGGCGGCGTAGCGAGCCAGGATCGACTGCTCGGTGCGCGTGAGGTAGTACTCGGGCAGTTCGGTGATCTCCTCGAAGACCTGTGAGCCGGTCTGGTCGTAAAACAGCCAGGGAGGCAGACGCATGGGCAGGGAAGAAAGTCCTTTGCGCACGGCAAGAGCCATCTTTTCGCCGGCCAGAGATTCAGTTGGAACGGGGATCGCGAGGGCCATGTTTCTCGTTGGATGCAGCGGAGTTGCGCTACGACACGGAATTCTCTTGCCATCCTTTCGACAAAGAGCGCGAAAGGATGGGGCAAGAGGAAATTTGCGTACCTGGTAAGTGTACGGGGGACGGTTACTGCGCGAGCCGGATACCGGAGAATTGCCAGCGCGTCTCGGGTGAAAAGAAGTTGCGGTAGCTCGAACGGATGTGGTGCTCCGGCGTGACGCACGAGCCGCCGCGCAGAACCATCTGGCCGCTCATGAATTTTCCGTTGTATTCGCCCAGTGCGCCCTCGAGCGGCGCGAATCGGGGATAGGGCAGGTAGGCGCTGACAGTCCATTGCCAGCAGTCTCCAAAATGCCGTGCACGGCCCTGGTTTTGGTGCTGCCCGCGGCTCTGGTCCTGGGCGAGGTCGGTCGACGGAACCGGCATCAGATTTCCCGACTCAAGCAGGTTGCCTTCCGCAGGCGCGGTTTCCGCGGCGGCCTCCCACTCGAACTCCGTGGGCAGGCGGAAGCCGGCCCAGCGCGCGTAGGCGTCGGCTTCGTAGTAGCTCACATGGCTGACGGGGGCGTTGCTGCGCTCGTCGAGCGCGAAGAGGCCGCGCAGGGTGAAGATGCTCCAACTGCCGCCGCCCAGGTTTTTCCCCAGGTCTTCCTTCGTCCAGTAGAGCGGGGCGCGCCAGCCGTTGTTCCTCACAGCATCCCATCCGGCAGAGAGCCAGAGCTCGGGACGGCGATACCCGCCATCGGCCATGAAGGCCAGATACTCGCCGCAGGTGACAAGGCGATCGCTCAGGGCGTACGGCTCAAGCCAGACCTGGTGGCGGGCGAGCTCATTGTCGAAACAGAAACCGCTTCCTGCGTAGCCTGCTTGGTGCAACCCGCCCGCAAACTCCAGAAACCTGAGAGGAGACGCGGCGTCTCTTTCTTTTGCCTGCTGCCCCGCGCGCTCCCCGGTTCCGCGGTTCCCTTGCCGCCTTGCTTCCTCGTTCCCCGGTTCCCTGTACGCCGGGCGCAGAGGATTGGTGAAGAAGGCGTGCAGGATGTCGGTGAGCAGGAGCTCCTGGTGCTGTTCCTCGTGGTTGGCGCCGAGCTCGATGCGCCGCAACGCTTCGGGTCCGGAGCCGGACTCGAGCAGGCGCTCGAGGGCGTCGTCAACATGGGTGCGATAGCGCAGGATCTCGTCGAGCGCGGGGCGCGAGAAGGAGGAACGCAGCTTTTTCTCAGGAAAGGCGGAATAGCCCTCGTAGTAGCTGTTGAAGAGCCAGTGAAAGTCGGGATGGAAGGGACGGTAGCCGGAGAGGAATTCGCGCAGGATAAAAGACTCAAAGAACCAGGAGGTGTGGGCAAGATGCCACTTGACCGGCGAAGCTTCAGGACAAGACTGCACCATCATGTCTTCCGGCGTGAGGCGGGCGCAAAGATCGAGGGTCTGCCGGCGAACCGTGCCCAAACGCTCGCTGAGCCCGATGCCGGCTTCGGTGATTGCTGCGGGTTTCATCTCTTCCCGGACCTCCTGATAAGTGAGGTGAATAGAACCAAATAGGTGCAGCGCGCGATTCCCCTTTACGGTACGTTCGGCAAGATTTTTCGCCTCCACCCTTCACTTGGCCGTCTTTTGGTGCTTTAATTTTCTCGGACGATATCCACAATCGGTCTTCCCCTCGCCCCTTCGCCGGCTATGCGACGGGAAACCGGGAGGAGTTAATGTTCAGGCTGGTTGAACCCGCCTCGGTGCTGGCCATTGGCTTGATTTCAGCCCAGTTGGCTGCGCCAAGGCCGGTGCGTTCCCAGACTGTATCCGTGGTCCAGGCGCCTGCACAGGCTCAGACTCCCGCGCAAGCGCAGCCCCTCGTTCCGGTTCAAGCTCCCACCGAAACTTCTCCACAGGCCCCGCCTGCAGCCGCTCCGGTTCAACAGGTCACGCCTGTTAAGGGCCCTCCGCCCTCACCCGAGGAACTGGGAGACACGCTGGTGATCCATCAAAGGTACCAGGCCGCTTTGGCCGCTTACGCCAAGGCTCCGCGGACGGCAACCGTCTGGAATAAGATGGGAATCGCCTACCAAATGATGTTTAATTTGAAGGACGCGACCCGCTGCTACAAGGAGTCGCTCGAATTGGATCCCAAGAACTCCAATGTACTGAATAACCTGGGCACAATTTACGACTCCGAAAAAGAATACGGGCAGGCGGAGAAGTATTACAAGAAGGCTTTGAAACTGGATCCGAAATCGGCCCTGGTTCTGAAGAACCTGGGCACCAACCTGCTGAGCCAGCACAAAAACAGCCGCGGCTGGGCGATGTATGAGCAGGCGCTGGCGATCGATCCGCAGATCTTCGAGGACCGCAACAGCCCGCAGGTGCAGAACCCCACTTCCGTGCAGGAGCGGGGCGTGATGAACTATTACATGGCGCTTGGCTGCGTCCGCGTGCGGCAAACCGCATGCGCGCTCCAGTATCTGCGCATGGCGATGGACGAGGGATATACCACCCCCAAGAAGGTGGCCCAGGACGTGGCCTTCGCCAGCCTGCGCGACAATCCAGATTTCAAGCTGCTGCTCGCCTCGCAGAAAAACGCGAAATCCTCGCAATCCCGCTAACCGAACGCAAAGCTCCGCCTGCGCCGGACGGAAGACGCCCGAAGAGCACTGCGTCGTCTCGTGCCGGGGTTCCGGCGTCTATGAGTGCAGTGCCGCCGGAGGGTTGGCTACGGAGCAGGGAAAATTCCGGCGCGCAGCGAATCAGGAGTGGAATCATGAAGAAGAGCGTGGCCCTTGTTTTTGTTTTTGCTCTGGCGTTCTCAGTTGCCGGCGCGGCGCAGAATTCGAATGCGGATGGAAGTACGCCACCGGCCGGCCAGGAGAATGGCGGCGGTCAAAATGGCGGCGGAGGCTACGGCCAGCGCGGCGGCCGGGGTGGGTTCGGAGGCATGGGGATGATGGGCCGCGGTGTGGCGGGGACGGTGACCGAGGCGGCTGCGGATCATTTCACGATCAAGACCTTTCTGGGCGAAACCTACACGATTCAGCTTGGCGGCAACACGCGGTTCGTGAAGATGCCGGCGGGCATGCGGCGCGGAGAAGGCCAGGGAGGCGGGGAAGGCAGCGGCGAAGGCGGCGGGCAGGGATTCGGGCAGGGCCGCGGCATGGGTTACGGCGGCAACCCTCCCGAGGAGATCAAGGCGGCCGATATCAAGGTGGGCGACGTGATCGAGGCTCGCGGCGAGGTGGACGCAACGGCGAAATCGGTGGGCGCGACCACGGTGGCGCTGGTCGATCCCGAGCGCGCGAAGCAGATGGAGGCGATGGAGGAGAACTTCGGCAAGACCTGGCTGATGGGCAGGGTGACCGCCATCGATGGCGTGAAGGTGACGCTGACGGGCGCGCTGGACAACGCGCCGCACAGTTTTGTGGCCGACGAAAACACCACCTTCCGCCGGCGGCGCGATCCGATCACGCTGGCCGATATCCAGGTGGGCGACATGGTGCGCGTGGAGGGAGCGGTGAAGGACGGCGTGTTCACGGCCGCGAGCGTGGGCGAAATGGGCGGGATGCCGGCGGGAAACCGGCGCGGCCCGGAGAATGGAGCGCCGCCGAGCGCGCCGCAATAGCCGGGCCAAGGCAGTGAGGCAGCGTGCTTTCCCACCCTTTCCGCATAAAACGCAGTGCCCAGAGGGCGCCCAAATGGGGCAACGAGATTTGTGCTGTTGCTCAGTCGAGGTTTTTGACCGTGGTGTCAGCGGGATAGGTGACGACGAACTGATCGTCTTTGAGGGTCTGATTCTCGTTGACGCTCAAAACGGTGAGCACGAGCTGGGTGCCTTCCATGGGACGCTTGATGGTGATCGTTGAGGGGTACTGGACGCCATTGAAGTTTCGATAGCCGGTGTAGAGCACCTGGGTTTCCACCTGACCATCGTTGGAATAAACGTCCTGCTCGTAGGGAAGCAGGGTGGTGCGGTCGAAGACGACTTCGCGCGAGGTCGTTTCTTCGTGGCTGGCGGGCTTTTGATGATGAATGCTGAGGATGTACTCAGGCTTGAGAAGCAGATGCTTCTTGGAGGGATCCTCGATGGTTTCGGAATCGGACGTGACGGAGTAAAAGTCGTCGCTTGCCAGACCTTTGACCACCATGGCGTCAAAGAAAAAGCCGGGGCGGAGATTTTCGAGGGGGTTGGAGGATTTCTTTTCGAGGGCATTGGAGCCCGTGAGCGCCTGCCTGCGCGAAGGAATGTAAATGGTGAAGCGTTTGCCGTCGCTGGCCATATCGAACATGGGCGTTCCCAGCACCGGCACGCGGCCATAGACGCGAAGCATCTCCGGCTTGCGCAGCAGAATGACGGCAGGAAAAGTGGGCTCAATCGTCTCAAGGCTACGGTCGCTCTTGAACTGGGTGGCCTGGATGGTGACTTTGGCGTTGAGGGTTTCGAGCGCGTTCCAGCGCTGATTGAGCTGGGCGACGAGCTGCTCGGGTTCGACGGTCTGGACGATGGCCGGGGCCTTGGGAACAGGCAATTTGCGGGTGCTGGGCAGCAGGGAGCAGCCGGCAAGGAGAAAAGGTGCGGCCAGCAGGGCGAAGGACGTTGCGCGGCGGAACGCGCTCATGGCGCACCGTCCTTCTTCAGGGCGCGGCGGTAGCCGGCCACGTTGCGTTTGTGCTCGTCGAGAGTGGCTGCGAAGAGGGAGTGGCCCTGGGCATCCTTGCCGGCGGCCACGAAGTAGAGATAGTCGGTATTGGCGGGGTTCAAGGCCGCGCGCAGAGAAGCGACGCCGGGGTTGGCGACGGGTCCGGGCGGCAGACCGGGATGAAGATAGGTGTTGTAGGCGGTGTCGCGGTTGAGGTCGCTCTGATAGATGGCGCCGCGCCAGAGTCCGGCAAGCTCCAGTCCGTAGATCACCGACGGATCAGTGTCGAGGGGCATATTCTTCTTCAGCCGGTTATCGAAGACGCTGGCAACCAGCGGGCGGTCGGCGTCGACCGCGGTTTCTTTCTCGACCAGGGAGGCAATGGTCACCACCTGGTGGATGTTGTTTTGGATTCCCAACTGCGCCGCAACGGTGCGGAAACGATGAACCATGGAGGCGACAATCTGCGCGGCGCCGGCCTTGGGAGAGAAGCGGTAGGTATCGGGGAAAAGATAACCCTCCAGCGATTTTGCCTGGGGATCGAGATCGGCGACCAAGCTTGCCTGTTTGACGGCAGCGTAGAGGAAATCGGCGCGAGTGGCGAGACCCGCCTGCTCGACGCGCCCGGCAATATCGAAGATGTTTGCACCCTCCGGAACCACCAGCGCGATGGTGTACACGTCTCCGCGGGCGATGCGCTCATAGACTTCGATGGCCGCGGCGGGATGATCGAAACGGTAGTAGCCGGCTTTCAGTTTGCCCCGCAGGCAGACTCGCAGGAGGTCGAAGGCGAACTGGCTGCGCACGACGCCGGCC
>JASHTS010000153.1 GCA_030040425.1 Acidobacteriaceae bacterium
ATGGTCGGGGAGAGAGGATTTGAACCTCCGACCCCCTGGTCCCGAACCAGGTGCTCTACCAGGCTGAGCCACTCCCCGACGGCTTGGCGGATGCCAACGCTTTTCATTTTACTGCGCCCGTGCGGAGACCGGCAAACCGGAAAACATTCCGGGAGCCCTTGAGGGAGAGCTCGGTTCCGGGCAGGCTCTGAATTCCCGCGTCCCTCCGGCAAAGAGGCGATGAATATTTTCTCAAACGAGGAGCCGCAAGGTATTGCAGTTTCTGCGCGCACCGGGACGGGGCACGCTTTAGGCAACGAGCTTCAGGCGCACGGCGATTCTGTAGCTGTCGGAGACGGGAATGTCCTCATAAACGTAGAGCACCTCCGTGACCTCGCCGATGCCGGAGCGATAGAGCACACGCTCGCCGACCCTCGGAATCGGCGGGCACTCCGATGCCTCACCGATGAAAAAGTCGTAAGGGTTGTCCGACTCGTCCAACAACCGCGCAATGACTCTAGGTTTCACTACTTCCTCTATCTATGCCTACATCGTCCAAGATAGGCGATGTCGAAGCCGGCATTGAATGGCACTTTTGTGCGAAAGTGCGGGCTACTCTCCGGTGACGGTACGAATGTAATGACACGGAAACGCCATCGCGGCCATCTGCAGCCGCGATTTTCCGCCATCGCTACACCTTGGTGGGATGAGGGAGTGGGATCAGGCGCTCGCTTGCGGCTCGATGCGCAAGAGTTTCATGAACTGGTCGAAGTCGGCGCGCACTTTGAGCAGCTCGGACTCGAGCGTGGTGAGCGTGGCGATGCCGATCCAGTTCCCGCTGCGGACATAGTGCTGCACTTGAAACACGGTGACCTGGTGCATGGACTTGTGCTTGAGCATGAGCAGGGCAGCTTCCGCCGCGCCGGGAAAAGTGAGCGGCGCAGGCCCGGCAATCACCGGATCGAGAAAGGTTCTTTTCATGATGGCGATCTGCGCCTGGATGTACAGCTCCAGTTGATTGCCCGCGAGCAACTGATCTTCGCGCAGATACACGTTGCTGGGGACAACGCCCTCTTCCTTTTTCTGAATGCCGAAATCGGGAATCCACGTCCAGCCGAAGGGGATTGCCGGTATGATCCAGCGGCCGATGCGGGCAGCTGAAGATGGGCCTGCGAATTGTCCGGGGTTGGCGCTCATATCTGATGCGACGCAACCGTCCTTTCCGAGCTCCGGGGCAATGGTCATTCCAGGTTGGAGTGCGCCGGCGTCAATTTGGCTGCCTGTTTGCGTCGGCGCTCTCTTCGTTCACGGAATTCCGGCGGCCGCACACAGTTGGTAAGCGGTCACCACAATGGCTGTCTCCAGTTGGTCGAGCTTCTTGCCCACATCCGGGCCGGCAAAGTTCAGGTCGAATCCGTCCAGCTTTCGTCCCATCGCGCGGCTTCCCGCAGCCAGATTGAGAAGCGTGGTCGTCTCCCCAATAACAAACAGAGTCATCGCATTTTGAATCGATGCGTTTTCCTTTTCGAGACGCGGCAGCGCCCTGGTTTGCCAGGCCAGAAAGGCGGGCGTGTTGGCCAGCGCGGGGTTGGGCACATTGGTGGTGACCGCGAGCCACACCGCTTCAACAAACGCGCCGAAAGACTTGGCAAAGCGCTCGGCGAGCGCCTGCGGAACGGTTGCTGCTGCACCGGGTGTAGTCATAGTCCCTTCGCCAGGCCCTGCGTCGCCTGCTGGGCTGACTGTTGCGCCTGCTGGGCCGATTGTTGCGCCTGGTTCGCCGCCTGCTGCGCCTGATTCGCCGCTTGTTTCGCCTGTTGCGCCGCTTGTTGCGCCTGCTGTTGCACTTGTTGCGTGGTTTGCTGCGCCTGCGCCCCGGCCTGGTTTGCCTGTTGTTGCGCTTGCTGCATCGCCTGTTGTGCCTGGCCGGCGGCCTGCTGCGCCTGTTGCTGCGCCTGCTGCGCGGCCTGTTGCGCCTGACCGGCCGCCTGCTGCGCCTGTTGCGCTGCTTGTTGCGCTCCCTGCTGCGCGCCCTGCGCCGCATCCTGCGCGGCCGTTTGCGCCTGCTGTTGTGCCTGTGAAGCGGCCTGCTGCGCCTGGTTGGCTGCCTGCTGCGCCCCCTGCATGGCTTGTTGTGCGGCCTGCTGCGCCATCTGCGCGGGTCCGCTCCACGGCGCCTGGGCGATGGAACTGGGAGCCAGGCTGCCCGGCGGAGTCCAGAGCTGCGTCGCACCCGGCGGCACTCCGGCAGCGGCCGACGCCGCGTTTGAGGCTGCGCCCATCCACGCCGGCAGTCCTCCGGCGGGCGCCTGCGCCACCGCGAGCAGGCTGCCATCTCCGCTTGAGGGCACATCCGGGGACCAGTAGCCGCCGGCGGCGCTCGAAGGATCGTCGATCGCGTTATAGAGTGCCGTGCCGGGAGGAACCGTGACCGGCTGCACGCTCGCGAAGCTCGGGGTTTCGGTCGCAGGCAGCGTGGGAAATCCCGGCGAGGAGAGCGCGATGGGCGGCAGCGCTCCGCCCGCCGGCGCCGAAGTCTTGATGGTGCCGTCCTGCTGCATCTCCGCGGTGGATTGAGGCGAGGAGGAAGTGGCCGGCGGCTGCGTGGGAACCGAAGCGCCCATCGCCGCGATGCCGCCCATGGCTCCGCCTGCTCCGCCCGCGCCGGCTTCCCCCACCAGCACCGTCTCCGCGCCCATCACGCAGGTATCCGGAGGCCCCACGCAGGTGAGCATGTCGGTCACGCGCGACTGCGGCATCATGCCCGTGAGCACGGTCATCGAGCCGAGGATGAACGGCCCGCCCACATGCGGCACGATGCCCGTCACCATCGGGCACACATGCATGTCGCCGATGCGCGAAGCAGGCATGAAGTTGATCATGACCTGCGGAAATCCGACGATCACGTTCCCGCCGTGGGCGGTCATGCTGGTGATGGTGGCTGCGGGCATTCCCATGGGGCGTTAAAAACCTTTCGGCAGCGAGTTCATGGCCTGCTGCGCCGATTGCTGTGCAGCCTGCGACGCCTGCTGCGCCTGTTGCTGCGCCTGGCTTGCCGCCTGCGTCACCTGTTGTTGCGCCTGCTGCGCCTGGTTCTGCGCCTGCTGCGCCGCCTGTTTTGCTTGCTGCGCGGACTGCTGCGCCTGCTGTGCGGCTTGTTGCGTTTGTTGCTGCGCCTGTTGCGCGGCCTGCTGGCCCTGCTGCTGCGCCTGCTGCGCGGCTTGCTGCGCCTGTTGCGTCGCTTGTTGCGCCTGCTGTTGCGCCTGGCCGGCTGCCTGCTTCGCCTGGTTCGCAGCCTGCTGTGCCTGCTGCTGCACCTGTTGCGCCTGTTGCTGTGCCTGTTGCACGGCTTGCGCGCCGGCCTGCCCCGCCTGCTGGGCCTGCTGCTGCGCCTGGTTGAGCGCCTGCTGCGCCTGCTGTTGCGCCTGGCCTGCGGCCTGCGACACCGCCTGCTGTGCCTGTTGCACAGACTGGTTGGCCTGCTGATAATCCTGCCGTGCCTGGGAAACCACCTGGTTCACAGCCTGCTGCGCCTGCTGCTCAGCCTGTTGCGCAGACTGCTGCGCCTGCTGCGCCGACTGCTGCGCGTCATTCGCGGCCTGCTGCGCCTGGCTGGCCGCGTTATTGGCGGCTGCGGCCGCCGCGCCGGCCGGATTGGACGGAGCCGCGGGCGAAGACGAGGACCCGGTGCCCACCTGCGGCGCGGTCGTCGACCCGCTGCTTTGGCTGCTTGCCGCCTGCGAAGGCGGCGCGTCGCCGGGGAACTTGGGCGCCGTGGGCGCGGTCACGCTGCCCGGTGACTGCGGACTCTGCGCGCTGCCCGGCGATCCGGTAACGGGAGCGCCGCCGCTGTTGATCATCACCATCGTGCCGGAGATAGTCACGCCCGCCGGGCCGATGGAAATGAATCCGCCCATGCCGTTCAGGCCGATGCCCTCGGGGCTGAGCACCACGGTGTTCGACCCGCAGTTCAGCGTGATCTGCATGGGCGCGGTAACGTCGCAGTTCGAGGAGGCCTGGATTTCAAAGTTCTGGCCCACGGTAAGCGAATAATTGGACCCCACCTTCTCGCTGAGGCTTGAGCTGACGCTGATATTCGAGCTTCCTTTGATGCTCTCCGTCAGGTTCCCGCTCACGGTGTGGTCACGGTTTCCGCCCACGGAGACAATCTGGTTGCCCTTCACGTTCAGGTCGTTTTCGCCGTCGATCTCCTCGAGATGCTTGCCTTTGATCAGAAGATGCGAGTCCCCGCCCACCTGGTCGAATCGATTGGAGGTGATGGTGATGTGCTCCTCGTTGCCCACCATCGTCTGCCAGTCGTGCTCCACGTGCAGGGTGTAGTCCCTCTCCGCGTTCATGAAGATCTGTTCTTTGCCGCTCAGATCTTCGAAGCGCAGCTCGTTGGCATTGGCCGCGCCCCCGCCCTTGGAGCTGCGCGTGAGGATTCCGGAAAGCGTGTACTGGCCGGCAGGGTCGTACTTGGGCATGTTGACGCCGTTGTAGACCGAGCCGACGACGATGGGCTGATCGGGATCGCCTTCGATGAAGCCGATGAGGACTTCGTCGCCCACGCGCGGCCAGTAATACGTGCCCCAGCCTTTCCCGGCCCACGATTGCGCCACGCGCAGCCAGGTGTTGTCGGGCGTATTCGGCTTGCGCAGCCGGTCCCACCAGAACTGGACATTCACGCGCCCGTACTTGTCCATGTACGAGTCTTCGCCCGATTGCACCACCACGAATCCGGTCTGCATGCCGCTCACCACGGGTTTCACCGTCTTGATGGGAGAGCGGTAGGTGATGGCGCTGGGAATGGCGCGGAACCGGTTCGCGTAGGGCTGCGGCGGCGCGGCCGCTCGCGAGCGGTATGGCGGCAGTTGCTGCACGTCGTGTTCGATATGGGTCAGCAGGTACTTGGCGTTGACCGCATCCTGCGGATATTCGGAAAGCGTAAAGGTGTAGCCCGTCTGCATCGGGATCGCGTTCGACGTGCCTTCGACCACCAGGGTTTCGGCGTCGCAACTGTCGCGCCGGATGGTGGCGAAGAACGTCGTCAAATCGTTGATGGTGGGATCGGAACCTTCTTTCTTGAGATAGGCGGCCGCGCTGTTTGCATAATCGTACTGTTCGTTGCTGTTCGAGCCCAGAGGCCCTTTGGTGTCCTCCGTCGAAGACAGCACCGATTTATTGCGAATGAAGCTGTAATCCCAGGCTATGTGCTCTCCTGTAACCAGCGTCGAGCGCGAGACCAGCTCGCGGATGACGAAGTCATAAAACCCTTCGCGCAAATTCTGCGGGGGGGAGTAACGGAAGGTGCTCTGAATGGCGCAATCGCTGAGGTTCGAGGAAACGTCCTGCAGAGTGAAGGTGTGGTCATCCTGCGTGTGGCTGAAAAAGTAAAAAATTCCGTGCTGCTCCATCAGCCGCGAGATAAAGGCAAAATCCGTCTCGCGGTATTGGGTGCAGTACTCCATGGGCGTATACGTGCTGCTCGTCTTGTCCGAGGGGCTGATATTGTAGGGGCTCAGCACGGCCTTGATCACGTCCACAACCGTCTTGTCCTGAAACACGCGCGTATTCTCGTTGAGAGTCAGCGTCCACAGGTTGGGAACGATGCGCGCGCGGTAATTGTTGAAGTCCTGGTCGCCTCCGGTCATCTCGAAGCTGGCCACGATGCCGTTGATGTAGCGCATCGTGCTCTTGTCGTCCGCCGAAATGCTTACGCACACTTTCTGCCCGACGATCTTTGTCGGATCCACCGAAGTATCGGGTTCCGCGAGCAGCTCCAGGTGGTAGTCGAACAGCTCCGAGATGCCTTCCGCGCCCGTGAGGCGCTCCGGAAGCAGCACGTCGTCTCCCAGAGGGCTGGTGAAATTCAAAAGACGGTTTGTCTGTGCGAATGCGGCCATATCTTCTTACTTTCTGTTACGGAGCGCCCCGCTGCACGCCCGCGCAGCGGGAAACCCGTCGAACGGATCTGGTTGCACTACCACTGATAGGTGAAATTGCTGTCCGCTCCCACACCCACCTGCACGCGCTCCATGGGCGACTCCTCGGCCATGCGCGAAAGCACCTGGCGCGAGATTTCGGGGAGCATGGTGTTGGAGAGAATATTGTCCACGTTGCGCGCGCCGCTTTCCACTTCCGTGCAGCGCTTGGCCACCTCGTCGATCACCGCGTCGTCGCAGACCATGGCGATCTTGTGATTCTCCTGGATGCGGCGCTGAATCTTTCCCAGTTTAAGCAGAATGATCTTCTTAAGAGCCTCGTCCCGCACCGGAAAGTAGGGAATGATCATCATGCGCCCCAGGAATGCGGGCTTGAAGATCTTGTTGAGCTCCGGCTTGATCGCCGTCACCAGGCCTTCGGCGCCGGGCATCGTCTCCTTGTCGGCAGTCAGCTTGGCCACGGTGTCGGTAGCCGCGTTGGTGGTGAGAATGATGATGGTGTTCTTGAAGTCGATCGAGCGTCCTTCGCCGTCCTCGAGGTTGCCCTTGTCGAACACCTGGTAGAAGAGCTCGAGGACATCGGGGTGCGCCTTCTCGACTTCGTCGAGCAGCACCACCGAATAGGGCCGGCGCCGCACCGCTTCCGTCAGCACGCCGCCTTCGCCGTAGCCCACATACCCCGGGGGCGAACCTTTGAGCGTGGAGACGGTGTGCGCCTCCTGAAACTCCGACATATTGATGGTGACCAGGTTCCTCTCGCCGCCGTACAGCAGATCGGCAAGCGCCAGCGCCGTCTCCGTTTTTCCCACGCCGCTCGGGCCTACGAGCATGAAAACGCCCACCGGCTTGCCGGGATCGTCGAGCCGCGCGCGCGAGGTGATGATGCGCTGCGCAATGGCCGCCAGCGCGTGGTCCTGCCCGATGACGCGCTTGCGCAGGTGGCCGTCGAGATCGAGCACCGCCGCAATTTCGTCTTTCACCATCTTGCCCAGCGGAATGCCCGTCCACGCCGAGATCACTTCGCCCACGATGCGTTCGTCCACGCACACGTGGATGAGCGGATTCTCCCCTTGAATCTGTGTGAGCCGCTCCTCCAGCGCTTTCAATCCACCCAGCGTAGCCTTCAGCTCCGGCTTGCTCTCGTCTTCCTGCTTCACGGTCTCCGCGCCGTTCTCGAGCGCCTCGCGCATGGCGCGAATCTGCTTGACCAGATCCACCTCCTGCTCCCACTGCTTTTTCAGCTTGCCGAGTTTCTCCTCCTCGGAGGCGAGACCGGACTCGATGGCCGCAAGCCGCTCGGCATGATCCTCGCCCACGGCTGTCTCCCGCTCCAGAATCTGCTTCTGCACCTTCAGGTCGTCGATGCGCCGGGTGGCGTCCTCGATGGGCGGAGGAATGGTGTTCTGCCCCAGAGAAAGCCGCGCGCACGCGGTATCGAGCACGCTCACCGCCTTGTCCGGCAGTTGCCTGCCCGCGAGATACCGGTGCGACAGCCGCACCGTGGAGGTCACGGCCTGGTCGAGAATGCGCAGGTTATGATGCTTCTCGAGAGCCGCCACAATGCCGCGCAGCATGGTGTCGCACTGCACTTCCGACGGCTCTTCCACTTTCACCACCTGAAAGCGCCGCGCCAGGGCCGCGTCTTTTTCGAAAAACTTCTTGTATTCGGACCAGGTGGTGGCGGCGATGGTGCGCAGTTCCCCGCGCGCCAGCGCCGGCTTGAGCAGGTTGGCGGCATCGTTCTGCCCCGCCTGCCCGCCCGCGCCGATCATGGTGTGCGCCTCGTCGATAAACAGAATGATCGGATGCGGTGAAGACTTGACCTCTTCAATCAATCCCTTGAGCCGGTTTTCGAACTCGCCCTTGACCCCGGCGCCGGCCTGCAGCAGGGCCAGATCCAGGCTGTGCAACTGCACCGGCCTGAGCGCCGGCGGCACGTCGCCGCTCGCCAGGCGCAGCGCGAAGCCCTCCACCACCGCCGTCTTGCCCACGCCTGCCTCGCCGGTCAGAATCGGATTGTTCTGCCGGCGGCGCATGAGAATATCGACCACCTGGCGAATCTCCTGGTCGCGGCCGAGCACGGGATCGATCTTTCCCGATTTGGCCTTGGCCGTCAGATTTTCCGTGTACTGGTCCAGATGCGGCGTCTTGCCTCCGGGCGCGCGGCCGGGAGCTCCCGCCTCGGCGGGCGCGCCGGGTGCGCCGGTCGAAAGCGCCACTGCCGTCTCGCGCGACTTCTCCGTGACCGCATAGAAGTCCTTGCGCAGCGCCTCGGCCGGAATCAGCTGAATTTCTTTGCTTACGTCGCGGATCAAGCGCGCCAGCTCGCTGTCTGAGATCAGCGCCTGCAGCGCAAAGCCGGTGCGAATCTGCCCCGCGTCGTACTCGATGGTGGCGATGGTCCAGGCTTCGGTCAGCATCTTCACCAGTTGCGGGCTGAACGCCGGGCTGCGCGCGTTGCCGGTCTTCACCCGGTCCAGGCTGCGCTGCAGCTCGGTGGTCAGCCGCGAGCGGTCCACGCCGTACTGGCGCAGGATGAAGGCCACATCGTTATCGGAGCTGTCGATGGCTTTGAGAAGGAAGTGCTCCACTTCTATGTCGTAATGCGTGCGCGACACGCACAGCCCGGCCGCAGCTTCCAGCGCGCTGCGCGTGGCATCGTTCAATTTGCCGATCAGCGATTTCAGATTCAGGCTCATTCTTCTTCTTCTCCAGGGATCGATCGTTGTCTCAACCAAATCGTCGGCATCAGGTCAGCCGGTAGGTCGCTTCATCGGGATCGCGTTCGAGCGGCCGGTTCTTCACCCAGCTCACCAGTCCCAGGCGCGAGGCTTCGATTCCCTCCGCGCCCAGGTTCATGCGCGGCACTTCCTCCCGCTCCAGCACAAGCTTGATGACGTAGTCGAATTCGCGGTTGGTGTAAAGCCGCAGCCAGGCGCGCAATTCCACGTTGGCGCGCGCGCCGGGCAAGAATTCCCGGTAGCGGTCGAAGCTCAACGGGCCAATGCGCAGCGTGACCGCGCCGTGATAATCGAAGGCCTCGTCACCCACGATCGTGCCCATGCCGAGTTGCTCGCAAAAAGCGCCGGTATCGCGCAGGAAGGTGCGATTCTGCGGAGGAAGCCGGCGCCAGGTCCCGGTAAACTGCTCCACCGATACCGGAACCTCGAAGTAATCTTCGATCAGTTGCTTCAATCCCTGCGCCGTGGGCCGCCGCGCCGAAAGCAGGCCCGCGTAGTAGAGGCAGGCTTCGTCATCGATCTCCATCCGGCTCGTAAGCGCGTTCGTGCCCAGACCGACCAGATCGAGCAGCCTCTCGCTGATCAGGTCGTCGCCCGCGCCCGTCCGCTCGAAGGCAATATAGAACCGGTACTTCTGCCAGCCGCGGTAGAAAAGCGAGACGATACGGTGATTGAAGATGTCGAAGAAATCGGCGGGGCCGCGGTCCTTGGCCTTCGCCCGCTCCAGCAGAAATTCCGTGTACGCGTGGGGAAGCACGCCCACGGCCGCGCTCAGGCCCATGAAATTCACAAACACTTTGGGCGGGCCGTCCTTGCCCGGTTGAAAATCCTGGATTTCGCTGGCCGGAAACGAAAGCGTGGGCACGGAGGAAAACTGCACCACCTCCGATTGCGGCGACACGAAAAGTCCCACCGGATTCCGCTGCGGATAAAGGCGCTCCAGCAAGCGCACGGCCTGGAAGAACTGAAAGCAGTAGGGCTCCTGCTCCAGCAAGGCGCGCACCGGCTCGAAGCGCGCATCGATCTTCTGATCGGACTTCGGATCCGTCTTCACGTCCGGTTTCATATCAGCGGCTTGTATCCCGCCTTCGGAGGCCATTCGCCCAGCGGCTCCTTTCTCTGGCTGGTGCGCGCTGCCAGTTGGCAAAAACTGTTGATGGAGGTGTAGCAACCCATAAAGCGGTCGAGCACGTTGGCAAAAAGATATACGCCTCCGCCCACAAACTGCCGTTCATCGAACTCCATGTCCACGCGCGTGCCTCGCGCCGGCAAATTCCCATAGACCGACTGCATAATGGCAAAGTGGGGGCTCGAGCTCATCTTCACAATGCCGCCGATCTGGTTCTCCAGATACGACGAGTCGGTGAAGTTATGCAGACGCAGAATCTCCTGCAGCGATGCGACTCCTTCCTCTGAAATGGAAAGATAATTCAGCGAGAGCTGCGAAACCAGGCGCCACAGCTGGCTCTTCACCCGCGGAGGATCGTAGCTGGGCGTGGGCCGCCGCAGCGCGGTGATTTGCTTGATGGCAGGATAATCTTCGGCCGCGAAATCCCCGTCTTCCAGGCCGAAGGGCAGGCGCGAGGGAAGATCGAAATCCGAGCAGGAGCAGCGCACCGTGAGCACCTCGGCATTGGGCTCGGCCAGCACTCCGTCGATATCCACAAGCGAAAGATGCATGCTGGAAGGCTCGCGTTCGCCCAGCTCGCTTCTGCGCCGCATCGCATGCCAGAATGCGCGCGTGCTCTCTTTCCTGGCCTGAAAACGGTAGGAGTAGAGCGGCTCGAGCTTGATGCTCTCGCGCCGGCTGGTGCTCGAGGCCATCACTTCGTCGATGGAGTGAATCTCCTGCGTCTCCTGCCGCCTCACGGAGGGAATCACATGATACTCGTGCTTGGTGTGCGTCACCAGAATCGGCTCCGCCACCTGCGAGTACAGATTCACGATGGGCGTGCAGCCCAGCCGCAGCGTGCGCGCCGAAACTCCTGTCTCCAGGTCCTGGCTCCGCTCCGGCCGCTCGAAGCGCGAGAAACCGAGCAGGATCTCCGCCTGCTCCGCGCATCCCGCTTCCGCAATGGCCTCCAGGCCGCTCAGCTCGAAGAAGAGAAACTTCTCGGAGAAGGTGAAGTACTCCTGCAGCAGCCGGTAGCCGTCAAAAGACCGCTTGGGATAGGGCAGCAGCGACTCGCTCTCTTCAAAGCCCATGGCGCGCAGCCGCGTGGCGGGAATGCTCACCGCTTTGCTGCCGCGCTGCTGCGGATTGCGCACCTGGATGGAAACGCAGTTGCGGCAGAACAATTCGTAGAGCGTGTGCACCACGTTCGTTTCTCCGGTGAGATGGAGGACGATCCGGCGCGGGCTGATCTGCTTGAAGTCCACGTCCCGCGCGCATTGCAGACGGATGCGCACAACGCCCGTGGCCCCCGGAACGCGCACCGGGTCGGCCAGCCGCTCCGGCTGCCTCCATTCGCACTCGCTCACCGTAAAGGGCCACAGCTCCACCGCGTACGCGGTGCGAAAGCGGCACGGCTGCCCGTCGACCAGCCGCTTGGTGGCCAGCGAAGTGCCCGCCGGCATCACCTGGCCCGCGGTCTGCTTTCCCTGTTCGGGATCAACCTGGCACTCCACCACCGTCATCGAGGGAATGGGCCGCAGGTAATGCGGCGCGACAATGCCCAGCAGTGCCGATGTGACCTCGGGAAAATCGTCGTCCACGCGCAGATGAATGCGCGCCGCCATGAAGGCGAACCCCTCCAGAAGCCGCTCCACGTGCGGGTCGTCGCAGCGGTCCGGCTCGAGCAGCAGACGGCTGGCCACGCGCGGATATTTTTCCGCGAACTTGCCCCCCAGCTGGCGAAGGTATGCCAGCTCGCGCTCGTAATACTCCAGCAGTTCTTCGCGCATCGCCTCACTTCACTTTGTATTCGCCGCTGGTGAGCTCGAGCACGGTGTCGAAGGCGATCTCCTCCGGCGCCGGGTCGAGTTTCATGTTGCCTTCGATGTGGAAGCGCAGACGCCGGTCCGTCGTATCGGAGCTTTCCAGGGTCACGCGGATGTCCATCAGCCGCGGCTCGTAATTGCGCAGGCAGGTCTCAATGGCGACGCGCAGCGAACGCTGATCCGCGTTGCTCGAAAATCCCAGGGCGCTGATGTCGGGCAGACCGTAGTTGATCACCGAGGCCTTGGCTGCGGGCTTCGAGGCGATCTGCGGCAGCGGCGGCTGGCGCGTGTTCAGCAGCCACTCCAGATCGCGCTTGAGCCCGTCGCGAAAAAACCGCGTCGACTGGGAGCGGGTCGCGGGCCAATCCTCCACCTCGGTCAGGCGGTCGAGGATCGATTGCGTCACCAGCGTTTCTGTGGTCGAGCGCGCCAACCCAGAGAGCTCCTTTCATCTCACCGCGTTGCATCCATGGCGGCGATGGGATCGATGCGGCACAAACGCGCAAACACCGTCTCCCGCAAGCTGCCATTTTCGGTTTCGTCAAGACACTTGAGCAGCAGCGCGAGCGGAGGCGCGATCATGTCCGTGGCCTCCCATTCTTCCAGCTGGCGCTGGTCGATCTCTTTCACCAGTTCGTCGAGCACCGGATAGGCCACCTTGCCCTGCCCCGCGCCTACGCAAAGCTGGGCCATCTGCAGCCGGCGCAGGAAGCGCGCGCGCCCGCTGGGCTGTTGCGCCGCATCGCGCATCAGCAATTGCAGCGCCTGCGGCAGATGGCCGCGCGCCATCAGCTCCCGGGCCGTCTCCAGCACGTCGGGCGGAGCCGATTCGGCATCGCTCGAGGGTTGCGCGTAGGCTGCCGGCGCCGGCTCGGGCTCCGCCTGCACCTCCACCACCACCGGTTCCGGCGGCTTGGGAATCACCATCTCTTCCAGCCACTTCTGCGTCTCCGGATTGGCCGTGGGCGTATCGTCGCTCATGGTCCAGGTGGGGATGGCCGGAACCTCCTTGAGCAATCCCTGCAGCATCGCCACCACGGCCGCGGTGATCGCCGTATAGCTGTTCTCGTAACTCGCTCTCCATATATAACGCTGCACGTCGAGCCAGCCGCGGCCGCAGGGCTCGCCGGCGGCGGCGATGGCCTCGGCCAGCAACTCCGACCAGTTCGACTCAGCCGCCAGCCGTTTCAGGTTCTGGCGCTTCTCCGTCGGCGGCGGCGCCAGAAAATCCCACGCCGGCGAGCCGCCCGCCTCCAGCGTCTCCGCAAAACGCAAAGCGGCCTGCAGCATGTAAGCAACGGGACTTGCGGGGATCTCCTTCTGCAAAAACTTTGCGCAGGCCTGCACGCGCGCAAACGCGTCGTCCTTGTCCGCCGGCTCGAGCGTTTGCGTTTTGCCCGCTCTCGGTCTGGCCGTTGCGCCGCCGCCCTCCGCAGCGGCTTCGCCTTCCGTCGCCGCTTCCGGCTCGGGCTCCGCTGCTTCCGCGCTTTCGTCTGCGGACGGCTCATCGGGCTCGGTCTTGCGCTTCTCATTCAGCAGCCCCGTGACCACCTGGCCCACTTCCTCAAGCGACGTGCGCAATTTGCCGAAGGCAGGACCATCCTCGCCATACCTGCCTTCGCAGAAGACCTGCAGCTCGTCGACGTTTTCCAGCGCCGAGTGAATGGAGGCTTCCATTTGCACGTACCACGCCTTCGGCGTGGCGTTGAAAGATTTGTCGAAGTCTTCGCCGGTCGGCTTGCCGTCCGCAATCGCCTCGTCGCGTTTCGCCTTCCTGGCTTCGTTGCTCTCCGCGTCGGCTTCATAACCAACCGCACGCGATTCTTTGTATTGATAGGAATTCAATCCATCGCGGGTGATGGGAGCTTCGCGCAGGATGGTGGCAAGCCGGTTGGCTGACCACTCCACCGGAGCCGCGCGCATGCCCGCGTCGCCATCCTCGATCTCCGGATAGAGCGTCTCCCAGAACTGCTCCTGGAGAGTGTAGATCAGCTTCAGGCAGGGCTGAATCAACCCGATGCCTTCTTTTTTGACGTGCGCTTCTGAAAGCCACGCGGCCAGTTGCAGATCTTTGCTCTTGTTCGCCAGGGCCTCGCCGGCCAGCTTGATTACCTGGTTGTAATCCGCCTTCTTGACGTTGCGGCCCCAGTCGCCGGCAGGAATGGAGTCGTCGTCCTCGGTCCTGGCTTCCTTGATCTGGTCGTAGACCTTCTCATAGCGCAGGTTGGCTCCTGAGGGGTTTTCGCCGGAAATCGGATTGAGCAGATCATCACGCAGTGGCACTTTCAGCCCTTTCGCCGGCGTGATCGAAGGTCAGCTTCCGCATCTCCAGGAACGGCTGCTCCTCGTCCCCGAACAACAGCAATTTCTGCCCTGAAGGGAGCTGTCCATATTCGGGATCGTCGTTCCAGACCGTGGTCCTGCCCAGCCGCACCGCATCGTCGGAGCTCTTGGAGGAGAGCGGCGCGACCACCGGCAAGAGAACCTCGCCGAGATCCTGCAGCCGGAAATCCGCCGTGGTGTGCAGCACGGCCGGAAGCCAGAGCAGGTCGCGCAGGCGCTTGGGCGGTTCGGTTTCGATCGCTTCGATATAGGCAAAGGGAACCCATGTATAGCTGCCGGCAATAAATACCTCGAGATTCGCACCGATGCGCGAATCGGCATCGGCAAGACCCTCAAATTTTGCGCCGTTCAACTCGCCCGCCGGCGAGGGATGGCCCGATCCCTGCGGCAACGCCCGCCGTGCAAACATATCCTGGCGCTCGCGCTCGGCGTGCAGCGCGGAGCGGTAGAGCATGGCGCCGGCCGAAGCTTGCGGGCTGGAGTCGGAGACCACATTCAACTGTTTTTCCGCGCGGTCGTATTCTCCCGCAAAGCACAAAAGCTCGAATAGAAAAATACGGCGCTTGGCATCGAGCGGCTGCTTCTTCAACTCGTCGCCAAGCGCTTCAATGGCCGCCTGCAGCTGGCCGGCCTTATAGAGTGAAAGCGCGTCCATCCGCGGCCGCCTTACGTGAGTTTGTTTTCCTTCGTGTTGTAAGTGATCGGTCCGGTGCTCTTGAGATTGCCCTTCTCGTCCTGCACCGAGTAATCGATCTTAATCTCGTTGTAAGTAAAGCTGATGCTTACGGTCGGGACCTCGCTCGATCCGGACATCTGTACGCTGGTGACAAAGATCTCAGCAAAATCGACTTTGAGGTACGGCTTGCCCTGCGCGCCGGACTTGACCGCGCTTAATGTACCGGACCCGATGTGTGTGCCGAGGCCGATCGATTTGAAGAACTTCGGCGTTGACTTGTCGAAATAGGTCATCAGGCTGAAGTCGGACATGTCGACCTTACCCGCGCCCGATCCACCCGAGCCGGCAACCGAGGAAACCTGGGAAGCGCCCCAGCTCCAGCTCATGAGCTGAATCTGGTTCTTGAAGTTGGCATCAGAAGACTCACCCTCGACTCCATCCAGCTTCAGAAAATAATCAACTGCCATCGTTCACTCCTCTCAACCGGCAAGCGCGTTGCTCGCCCTGCCGAATTTGCTTGCGCCAGCTGAATAGTCTTTCCGTTATTTCCGCGCCGATGCAGGCAGGTCGGCCACCAGACGGAGCGAAACAGAGAGCTCGTCGAGTTGGAAATGCGGCTTCAAAAACGCGACTGCACGATAGGCGCCAGGCTTGCCCGGAATCTCGGAGACCTGGATCGCCGCTTCCCGCAAAGGCAGCTTTGCTTTGGCGGCCTGCGAGGCATTGTCGTCCGCGCAGACGTAATTGCTGATCCACTGATTAAGGAACTTCTCGCAGTCCTGGCGGGTCATGAAGCTGCCGATCTTGTCGCGCATCATCGCCTTGAGATAGTGCGCGAACCGCGACATGGCCAGCATGTAAGGCAGCTGCGCGGAAAGCCGTGCGTTAGCGTTGGCCGCGTCCTTGTCATACAGCTTGGGCTTGTTGGCCGTCTGCACGCTGAAGAAAGCCGCGTAGTCGGTTCCCTTGCAGTGCACCAGGGGCACCAGGCCCTGGTCGGCGAGTTCCTTTTCGCGCCGGTCGGTGATGGCCACCTCAGTGGGACACTTCAGCGCGATGTCGCCCTCGTCGGTGCGGAAGGTGTGCGCCGGCAGGCCTTCCACCAGCCCGCCGCCCTCTACGCCGCGGATGGAGGCGCACCATCCGTACTTGGCGAACGAATTAGTGAGCCGGGCCGCCAGCCCGTAGGCCGCGTTGCCCCACAGGTACTTCGAGTGATCGCTGCCGTCAACCGCTTCTTCGTAGTCGAACTCTTCGACCTGCTTCGTGTCTTTGCCGTAGGGCAGGCGCATGAGAATGTG
>JASHTS010000154.1 GCA_030040425.1 Acidobacteriaceae bacterium
CTTCATGCGCGCTATGGGACAGGCGCTGCGCGTGTTTGCCGGATTCTCGATCGCCATCGAGCTGGGAGCCATGGCGCTGGCCATGGTTGCGCCCCGGCTGGCGGCGCGCATGGTGTCGCCGGCATTGTTGGCTCTGCTGCTGCTGGCCGCGGCCGGCAATTGCATGGTGCAGGGGCTGGCCACGCTGCTGCGCTCGTTCAAGCGTGAGCCGTTTCTTCGGCAATCGCTGCTCGTGGCTTCGCTGAGCGTGTCGCTTGCCCTGGCAACGGCGCCAAGGTGGGGCATCGATGGGGTGGTGTTGAGCTATCTGGCGGCCACGGCCGGCGTGGGACTCCCGGTGGCGTGGACGATTTTTGCGCGCTCGCGCCGCGCTTATCTCAGGCTTTGCCCCGTTGCGACGGCCAGGGAGAAAACCGCATGAACGATCGGCTCCCATGGACGCGCGGAAGCGGCGCCTTCGCTCATCTGCCGCTTGAGCGGACGGCGGCCGCGCGGCCGCCAACGGCGCGTCTGTTGTTCTGGATCCTGCTGGCGGTGCTATTCACGCCCAGTTTGCGGCTGCCGGGCAATGTGCCTTTTCGCCTGGACGACATGATTGTCTTCGGCGCCGGCGCGGGTCTGATGGGAAAGTGGTTGCTCAACCGCTGGAGGCTCAGGCCGGACCCGGTTTTCTTCAGCGCCGTCGCCGTGACCGGAGCCATTCTGCTGTCGACGATCCTGGCCCCGGGCAATTATCCGGTGGGCGCCAAGGAGTACCTCGACTGCCTGCGCCCGGTCAAGTTTCTGCTGGTGTATTGGCTGGCGAGGGAGTGCGACAAGGAGACCGGGCTACGCACGTTTCTGCGCACGCTTTCGATCTCCATATTTGCGCTCTTCGGGACCGCGTGCATGGAGATGTTCTTCGCACGGCTCCTTCCGAGCGGCCTGGTGGTGCGATTTTTTTCGCTGTTCACGGAGAAGGAGCCGGGTCTTCTTCTCGACATGATGGCCACGCGGCCGTTTGCCACCTTCAACACGCCGCCCGACCTGGGGTACGTGGCCTGCGTGCTGCTGTTCGCGGGGCCGCTGCTCGCGCCGGGCTGGAAGCGCCGCGCGGTGGTTGCGGTTTGCTTTCTCACGCTGCTCATCACCGCCTCGCGCACGCTCCTGTTCGCGCTGCCGCTCTTGCTCGGGCTGCAGGCGCTGCTGCGCAGCCGGACGGGGAAGGAAGCCCTGCGGCGCATGGGATTCAGCCTGGCGCTGATCGGGGCCGCGGGCGCATCGGCCGTGATCCTGCTGCCGCTGCTCAGCCCGCACGCCTCGGATTTTACCGAAAGCATGATCCGCGCCGTTTGGAGCGGCGACACCTCGGACGAAGACAGCATTACCACCCGGCTGGGGAATCTCTATCTGGTCGATTACACGTGGACGCATGCGCCTCTGCTGGGGGTGGGAACGCGCGCGCTGCTTCCCGACTACGTGGACAGCGAGCTGATCCTCACCTATCACCGCTACGGAGCGGTGGGCCTGATGGCTCTGTTGCTCATTTATCCAGCGGGATTCAGCCTGGCTCGGCGCGCGGCAACGGCTTTTCGCGAGTTGTATGCCTTCGTGGCGCTGGTGCTTGCGGTGACCTTTCTGGTGGGCATCACGCTCGGCGCCCTCGATAACAGCAGGGTAGGCGTGCTGCCTTTCGTCATCCTCGGGCTGGCGGCTTCGCAAACGAAAGGCAATTTGCGCGGGCGCGCGGGTGTCTTTGCGGCGCTGTTTGCGGGCCCGGCGCCGGCGCAACCGCTCGCCCAAGGAGGGGCGTGACGTGCCGCAGACGGTTCTATCCCTGGTTTCGACGCTCAGGCGCGGCGGGCCGATGCACGTGCTGACGAGCCTGCTACGTCGTCTCGATGGGGAGCGCTACCGCGCGGTCGTGGCCACGCTTTCACCGGAGCCGGAGGACAGCCTTGTCGCCCAGGTGCGGCAGGCAGGAATCGATGTGCGCGAGATGAAGCTTTCGCGAGCACAATCGGCGTGGACGGGCGCATGGGCGCTGCAGCGGCTGGTTTGCGACGTGAAGCCCGACCTGGTGCACACGCACGGGCTGCGCGCCGACTTTCTTGCTGCGCGTGCGCGCCTTGGATGCCCGATTGTTTCCACGCTTCACTGCGAGCTGAGACAGGATTACGGGCTTGCCTGGGGCTCGGCGGCAGGAAAGGTGCTGGCCACGAGCCACTACGCTCTTCTGCGGCGGTTCGACGGGGTAGCTGCGGTCGCGCAGGGCGTGGCCGAAGCGGCGCTGGGCAACGGGGTCAGTGCCCGCACAATTCCCAACGGCATTGAGATCGACGCATTCTGCCGCGCGCCCGACCCGGGCCGCAGAGAGATGCTGCGAGCGCAGTTTGGGTGGCCGGCCGACGCGGTGGTTGTGCTGCATACCGGGTCGCTGACGGTGCGCAAGAATCCTGTGGCGGTGGTGGAGGGATTCTGTGCGTCGGCGCTCTCCAGCCGCGGCTTGCTTGCCTTTGCGGGAGACGGGCCTTTGCGCGCGCAGCTGGAAAGTGCAGCGGGGAACAGTGGGCATGTGCTCTTCCTCGGCAAGCGCAAGGATGTCGCCGATTTGCTGGAGGCCGCGGACCTGCTTGTGTCGTCGTCCGCGGCCGAAGGGATGCCGATGGCGGTGCTCGAGGGCTGCGCGAGCGGAATCGCCGTGCTGGCTTCGGATATACCGCCGCACCGCGCGATGCAGGCGGCCTTTCCCGGACAGATGCAGTTATTCAACGAATGCAAGGAGCTGCGGGCGGCCCTGGACGCAATGGCGCGGGCCGGCAAACGCAGGCGCTTCATTCCCGCGCGGCAGGCGCTCGATTCCATTTCGAGCCGCAGAATGTCCGCCGCATACGAGGAGTTCTACGCCAGCGTGCTGCGATCGAAAGCATCGGAAACGGCAGCATCCCGAAAGGTGGTCGAGTGCCATTGAAGCTATCGGTGCTGATGTCGGTTTATGCCGGTGAGTCCCCGGATTGCCTGCGCCAATCGCTCGCAAGCCTTGGGGCGCAAACGCGCACGGCCGACGAGGTGGTGCTGGTCGAAGACGGCCCGCTCGGCGAGCCGCTTCAGACCGTGATCGAGGATTGCCGTGCGGCTTTGCCCCTGGCTTCCGTTTATCTCCGCGAGCACAGTGGACTGGGCGCTGCGTTGCGCGTGGGCCTGCGAGAGTGCAGCGGCGAGTTCGTGGCGCGGATGGACTCCGATGACCTTTCTGTGCCCAGGCGATTCGAAAGGCAACTTGCGTTTCTCGAGGCGCACACGCAGGTCGACGTCGTGGGCAGCGCGATCGCGGAGTTCGATGAGAATCCCGCGCTGCCGCACTCACTGCGCATTCTGCCGGCCGGAGGAGAAGCCTTGCTGCGCTATGCGCGCCGCCGCACGCCGATGAATCATGTCACCGTGATGGCGCGCAAGCAGTCGCTCGAAGACGCGGGCGGTTACCAGGCCTGCCGGTATTTTCAGGACTATTACCTGTGGGCGCGGATGCTTGCGCTGGGCTACCGGCTGCACAATCTGCCCGATGTGCTGGTCTATGTGCGCTGCGGGAACGGGATGCACCTGCGCCGCGGCGGCTTTGCGTATCTCAAAGAGGAGATCGGGTTCCAGGGTTATCTGCGCGATCTTGGTCTGCAGGGCGCTGCCGGAGCCTGCTTGAACATTCTCATCCGCGGCCCCGTGCGCCTGGCGCCGAGCCAAGTGCGCGGCCTCTGCTATCGATTTTTACTGCGCGACGCGGCGCGGAATCTCGAGGGCTATTCGCCATGGATGGAGCGTGTCGCGGGCCCGGCGGGAGAATCCTGAGCCACCTACCGTTCGCGCCTGTGCTTATAGACTGTTCGCATGGCCAGGCGAATCGGGGTGCATCTGGGTACCGCGGGCGGTGCCTCCAACGCGGTGGAGCGGGCGCGGGAGATCGGCGCCGGCACATTGCAGATTTTTTCTTCGAGCCCGCGTATGTGGCGCGCCCCCAAAGTGGACCCGAAGCAATGCCAGCGCATGCGCGCGCTGCGCGCGAAGCACGGCGTGGGGCCGCTGGTCATCCATGCCAGCTACCTGGTGAACGTGTGCAGCCAGACAGAGGAGATCCGGACGAAGAGCGTGCATGCTTTTCGCGGGGAGATCGAGCGGGCGTTGGCCCTGGGCGCGGAATACCTGGTGCTGCATCCCGGCTCGTGGAAGGGAATGACGCGCGGCGAGGGATTGAAACTTGCGGCCGAGTCGATCGGCAAAGCGCTGGATGGGCTGCCGTGGCAGGGAACGCCGTTCAGCATTTTGATTGAGAACACCGCGGGCGCGGAGTGCTCGCTGGGCGGCAACTTCGAGCAGGTAGCCGAGCTGGTGGAGCGACTCAAGAGCCATGCGCCGGTGGGCGTGTGCCTGGATACCTGCCACACCCACGTGTCCGGTTACGACATTGTGAGCGTGGAAGGCTTCGCCGAGACGATGAGCAAAGTGGCTGCGACGACGGGTTTCGACGCGGTGCGCGTGTGGCACTGCAACGATGCCAAGGCCGCGCGGGGAACCAAGCTTGACCGGCACGAACACATCGGACAGGGAACCATCGGCATTGAGCCGTTCCGGTGGCTGGTGAACGATCCGCGCTTCGAGCACTGCGCTTTCATCGCGGAGACGCCGGTGGACGAGCCCGGCGACGAAGAGCGCAACGTGAGGGTGCTGAAGAGCCTGGTGAAGGCGCCCAGGGCCTGATACCCGGCCATTTACACTGAAGAGAATGGCGGACGAGAAAGAACAGCGATACGATCCGGCGGCGGTGGAGACCAAATGGATGCAGCGCTGGGCCGCGGATTCCAGCCTCTACGCGGCCGAACCGGCTTCCGGCGGCAAGCCCAAGTACTACGTGCTGGAGATGCTGCCCTATCCCAGCGGCCAGCTGCACATGGGCCACGTGCGCAATTACTCCATCGGCGATGCGCTGGCGCGGCACATGTGGATGCGCGGCTACAACGTGCTGCATCCGATGGGCTGGGACGCCTTCGGGCTGCCGGCGGAAAACGCGGCGCTCAAGAACAACACCCCACCGCGCGAGTGGACGCTCCACAACGTCGCTGCCATGAAGCGGCAGATGCAGCGCATCGGCTTCAGCTACGACTGGGCCACGGAAGTGACCACGTGCCTGCCCGAGTATTACCGCTGGAACCAGTGGTTTTTTCTTCGCATGCATGAGAAGGGGCTGGTTTACCGCAAGAAGAGCAAGGTGAACTGGTGCCCGGAGTGCGCCACGGTGCTGGCCAACGAGCAGGTGGTCGACGGCTGCTGCTGGCGGCACGAAGAGACGAAAGTAGAACAGCGCGACCTGGAGCAGTGGTTCCTGCGCATCACGGCGTACGCCGAGGAGCTGCTCAATGATCTGGAGACGCTCGAGGGCTGGCCCGAAAAAGTGCGCACCATGCAGCGCAACTGGATCGGGCGCAGCCAGGGAACGGAGGTTGATTTCTTCCTTGAAGAGATCAACCACGGAACGGGGGAACGAGGGAACGAGGGAACGGAACGGCGGCGCATTCGCGTGTTTACGACGCGCGTGGACACCATCTTCGGCGCGACCAGCGTGCAGCTTGCGCCCGAGCATCCGCTGGTGGCGGCGCTCACTTGCCAGGACGCGGGATTGCGTGCCCAGGTTGCGGGGCTTATCGAAGAGCAAAGAAGAGCGCGCGAGGCCGGCGATGTGGGCGCGATCGAAAAGCACGGCGTTCCCACAGGCCGTTTCGCCGTGAATCCGTACAACGGCGAGACGATTCCCATCTGGATTGCAAACTACGTGCTGATGGAGTACGGGACGGGCGCGATTATGAGCGTGCCCGGCCACGACGAGCGCGACTTTGAGTTTGCGAAGAAGTACGCGATTCCGATCCGTCGCGTGATCGCGCCCGCTGGTGGACCGGGCAATGAGCCTTCCGACGAGCCGGAGCTCCCGTTCACAGCGGAAGACGGCTTGCTGGTGAATTCGGGCGAGTACAGCGGGCTGAGTTGCGCTGAGGCGCAGAAGCGTCTCAAGGATGTTGCCGTGCGCGGCGGTTTCGGCGAGGCAAAGGTCATCTTCCGCTTGAAGGATTGGGGCGTAAGCCGCCAGCGCTATTGGGGTACGCCGATTCCCATGATTCACTGCGAGCGCGACGGCCTGGTTCCCGTGCCCGATGCGCATCTGCCGGTGATTCTGCCGGAAAAAATCGAGATCACGCAGACGGGTGGGTCGCCGCTGGCGCGCGTGGCCGACTTTGTGAACGTGACCTGCCCCAGGTGCGGGGGGCCGGCGAAGCGCGAAACCGACACCATGGACACGTTCGTGGATTCGAGCTGGTACTTCTACCGCTACACGGATGCGAAGAATAATGCTGCTCCCTTTGGACGGGAGCGTGCCGGGTATTGGTTCCCTATCGACCAGTACATCGGCGGCGTGGAGCACGCGATCCTGCACCTGATCTACTCGCGTTTCTGGACCAAGGTGATGCGCGATTTGGCGATGGTAAAGAACAGCGAGCCCGCGACACGCTTGTTTACGCAGGGCATGGTCATCAGGAATGGCGCCAAGATGTCGAAGTCGAAGGGCAACGTGGTTTCGCCCGACGACATGGTGGCGCAGTACGGCGCGGACGCGACGCGCATGTACGCATTGTTTGCCGCGCCGCCGGACCGCGATCTCGACTGGCAGGAAGACGGCGTCGCCGGCGTGAGCCGGTTCCTGGGGCGGGTCTGGCGGCTGGCGATGAGACATGCCGCGGTTGTGAAGGACGCGGCAACAGGTTCCCACCCTTCGAGCCAGGAGCGCTCGAAGGAATGGGCAACCTCGTCATGCAGCGGCACGGCGCAGAAGCTGCTGCGCAAGATGCACCGGACGATTGCCAAGATCACGCTCGATTTCGAGGGCCGCTGGCACTTCAATACCTGCGTGGCGGCCATTATGGAATACGTGAACGCACTGCAGGATGCCGATGCGCAGCTCGGCTCGGGCGAGGTTCCGTCGAGCGTGTTGCGCGAGTTGCTGCAGACGCTGGCGCTGCTGCTGGCGCCGTTTGCGCCCTACCTGGCCGCGGAACTATGGGTGCAACTGGGCGGCCAGGGCTCGATCTTGCGAGCGCCCTGGCCGGAGAGCGATCCCGGGCTGGCAAAGGAAAACGAGATCGAAGTGCCGGTGCAGATCAACGGGAAGCTGGTGGCGGTGGTTCGCGTGGCGGCGGACGCCGATGGCCAGACGATGGAAGCCGCGGCGCTGGCCGATGAGAAGGTGAAGGCACGCACCGCAGGGAAAACGCCGGCGAAGGTGATTGTGGTTCCGGGCAGAGCCGTCAATCTGGTAGTCAAGTGAGGGAACGCGCCATGGCGGTCTCTCCAGGCGATGCGCGCGCGGCGCTGGCGGGGCGGCCGGTGCGCGGGACGCAGTTGCTGGTGGAGCACATGGGCGATGTGTTCAGGCGGCCCTCGCTGGTTTTTCTCGAGATCGCCTGGCGTTGGCTGGTGAGTGTTCCCATACTGCTGGTTTGCTGGGAGCAGGCGCAACGAATCCTTGCCGCATATCCGCTCGAAAATTCCGGATTCAATTCGATCGACTCCCAGAATCCCTGGGTAGCCGTGGTGCAGCTTACCGGCGTGTGGGATTACTACTCCCCGCACGTGCTCTCGGTGGCGCGTTGGCTGGTGCCTGGGGCGGTTGCCGCGTGGATCGTTTTTTCCGGACTGGGACGCAACCTGGTGCTGATGTGCATGGAGCGCCGGTTGCGCTTCAGGCCGTTGACGCTGATGGGACTGCAGGCGGCATGGACCGCCCTGCTGGTTCTCACCTTCTGGTGCTGGTTGCGGGCCATGCGCTGGGCCGCGGCGACTCACATTTCGACGGCAGGGGAACCGGACCTGGTGGGCTACGCGATGTGGGCCATCTTTCTGACACTGGGATTTTTCACCGTGTGGGCGCTGGCGAGTTGGGCGCTCTCCATCGCGCCGCTGCTGGCGCTGCTCGAAGAGCGCTCCGCACTCTCGGCTCTCGGCCAAAGTCTGAGGCTGGGCAAGGGGTTCACGAGCAAGCTGGCGGAAATCAACCTGGTGATGGGCATCGTGAAGATCGCGCTGCTCGTGCTGGCGATGGTTTTTTCGGCCGCGCCGCTGCCCTTTGCCAGCGAATTGGGCACGGGCGTCATGCAGACGGCGGTGCTCGTGTCCACGCTCTTCTTCGTGATCGCCAACGATTACTTTCAGGTGGTGCGGCTGAAGGCGTTCGTGGAGTTCTGGCGAATTTTCAGGGCGGCGAAGTAGTCAGCGAGTCGGCAAGTCGGCGAGCTGCCGGAGCCAGCGTGGCTGGAGCGAAGTCGCTGCACCGTCCCTTTCGAACTTTGGCGCCGCACGCGCCGCTCTCGCGATTTGCAAAGAATATCCCCCGTTGAGCGCACAATGGTGTTAAGCATCGTTTGCAGGCAATGGGATTCAGCCCGGGGCCTGCAGTCGGTGCGCTCTTTCTCGCAAAGCGAAGGTCCGGGCGAGCCGAAATCCTCGTCTTCCGCTCGGAAACGCCCATAACTCCTTTGCCTGGACGAATCTGCGGATAACTTCAATATTATGACGAATTTGGAACGCAGCCCATCCGCCAGAGTCATGAAAACACGGAACTTGCTTCCAGAGATGGGGTGGGGGGTACCCTTGCAGGCGAGCACCACCCATGGGGAGGAAGACATCGGCAGCCCCTGAGAAGATAGTCTATTTTGCCGGCGCCGCGCTCTCCTTGAGAAAGTCCGCGCTGAGCGTGCCTTTCTGTTGCGCGACGGGCAGAAGCGTGGGATAGAACTGCACGAAGGTTGTGTCGACGGCGCCGTGCTGCAAATGGCAGGAGTAGCAGGGGGCGCGCGAAGGGATGAGCGTGCCGTTTGCGGCCGGCGAGTCGAAGTCAAAGAAAGCCCAGCCGCCGGGGAAACGCGCGGTGTCTTTGACGTGAACTTCGAGGCCCATGATCTCCGTGCCCTGGTAGTGCCCGGCCTGATTGATGGAGCCTTTGTCCCGAGCCTCCCTCGCCTCGAGTACCAGGATGGTCTTGTCGGGCCATGTGCCTGTCGAAAGAAAGCTGCGGTAGGCCGGGGGGTTCACAAAGACGTTGTCGAACATCGTCATGTCGGCCGGCCTGGGCAGGTAGCTCATGTCGATGCCCGAGCTGAGATAGATCCACTCGCGGTAGTTGGCCGGGGGCAGCATGTCGCCGTTCTGCGCATAGGCCGGGGCCGCATCGGACGCGGCCGGGGTCGGCCGCGGCGGGGCGAAAGCATAGGCGGCGAGAATGGATGCCCCGGCCAGAGCGAGCACACCGGGCAAGTGAAGCGACCGGAGAGACATGAAGCACCTCCGCGGGGAGCCAGTTAGCAAGTCGGCAAGTCCGTGAGTCAGCGCGGGTCTGACTCGATTGGAGCTCGTCTAAAACATCTTGAGGCGGATCACGAAGTATTTTTTGGGGTCGGCGCGGATGGCGTCGAGCAGGCCGCGGCTGGAGGTAAGGGTCTTATTCAGGTTGTCGTAGAGCTCGCGATTCTTGAAGAGCTGCCCCACCGTGCCCTGGCCCTGATCGACGTCTTTGAGGATGGAATCGAGGTTCGTGACCGTGTCCTCGAGTTTCGCAGCGAAGGCCGGATCCTTGACGAGCTTGCCCAGTGCGCCCTGGCCGGAGTTGATCTGTGCCACCAGTTCGTTGGTGTTCTTCACCGTCGCATTCAGGTTGTCATAGAGCGACTCGTCATGAAGCAGCTTGCCCATGGTGCCCTGGCCCTGGTTGAGCGCGGTGGTGATCTGGTTGAGCTTGTCCACGGCCGAGTCCAGGTGAGTATAGAGCGTATCGTCGCTGATGAGCTTGCCCGCTGTGCCCTTGCCTTGCGCCAGCGCCTGGGTGACGGTTTCCAGATTGGCGGCAATCGAACCGATATGGTTGGCAAGCTCGCGGTTGTTGATGAGCCGGCCGACGGTGCCGCGATCGGAGTTGATGGAATCGAGGGTCTGGTCAAGCTTGAGCAGGGTAGCCTGCACCTGCTGGATGGACTGCTGGCTGCTCTGAATCACGTCCTGGATGGTGGGCGCACCGACGGCTTTGATTTCGGCATTGTTCGCCGGGGGTGGGCCGGTGGCGTGGCTGGAGTCGATATCGACGTAGCTGTCGCCGAGAACGCCGGCCTGGGCGATCACGGCGGTCGAGTCCGTGTGCAGCCCTTTAAGGGATTCAGCGCCGACTTCCATGTCGACCTCAACGGGGAAGGGGTTGCGGCTGGGTACCACGCGAATGTGGCGGACATTGCCGATGGTTACGCCTTCGAGCGTAACCGGCGCGCCGTCTTTGAGGCCGGCCGCATTGGCAAAGTAAGAGCGAAGCCGGAGCCGCTTGGCAAAGAGCCCGCCGGTTGAGCCGGACATCAGAAAGATGAGCGCAACCAGCACGGCCATGGCGATCATGACCAATGCTCCCACCTTCAGTTCCGACCACTGAATCTCTTTGCGGGTTGGCACGTCGCTCCTCTGGCGAAAATGCGGCAGTTCAGGAAGGCGTTCAGGCCGAAGTGCGCCTGCCTTGCCTGCGTTCCAGCTCTGCGGCGCAGGCTTCCCGGTCTTGCTCCGAAAACGGCTCTAAGTCCGTTGATGCCTTGAGAATAGCAGATTAGATGCCACCCTCAAGCAGCACGCTGGCCGCGGCCAGCGTTGCGGTATGGGTGAGGCTCAATACTGCGCGGGCCACGCCCAGCCGGGCCGCACAATGCGCCGCGCTGCCATGAAATGCAATTCCCGGTCGGCCGCCAGGTTCGCGGACAACCTCAATTTGAACCCAGTTTACGCCACGGCTCATGCCGGTTCCCAGCGCTTTGGCGGCGGCCTCTTTGGCGGCAAAACGGGCGGCAAAGCTTTCGGCGGCCGAACGCTTGCGCTGGCAGTAGTCCTGCTCCGCGCGCGTGAAGATGCGGTTGAGGAACCGGGCGCCGTAACGCTCGATCGATTGCTGGATGCGATCCACTTCCACGAGGTCGATGCCGGAGCCGACGATCATGACTTTCTACGAGACTATAGCACCCGGGCACGGTTGGACTTGAAGCTTCCGATCGAGAGCCGAGGTTGGGTGTGCGCTGCCTCCAAATTACTCCGGAACGCGCCGGACGGGCCGGTTGCGGCCCAGGTGTCGCAAAACAAGACAGATCTCGTTCGAGCCCGGAACAGCCATCAACCGGCGCGCTGGTTTTCCGATAAGCGCTTTGCGAGGTTCCAGATGCAACGGATATATACAGCTATGGAAGAGATTTGCGCACCCTGGGCAATGCAGTTGCGGGCGGTCTCGGCCGAGGAGCCGGCGCGGCTGCTGCAGTCCCTGACCGGGGCGATTATGGGCTGCGGCGGCTGGGTGCTCAGCCGGGGAACGAACGACGCAGGCATCGTGAATCTGCTCTTTGAGTTCGAGCGCCAGGCGTGCATCGACATTTATAGCATTCTGATTGCCTCCGGCCTCGAACTGAGCCGAAGCGGACACATTCACTTTACGGAGCTGTGCCAGTGCACGCGCAGCCAGGAGCTCGATTGCGGGGCGGAGATTGCCAGCGTCGATCTCGAGATTCAGACCTTCCCGATCGAGACCATCTGCTGTGCGCCCGCGCCGGGGATCGCATAGGAGCGAGAAGCGATTTTCGATCCGCCTGGGAAAACCGGCTTCCGCCGCGGCGCCAGGTTTCCGACTTTATCCCGCTTCCACAAGACCATAGCGCCGTTGCCAGGCCTCTTTGAGGTGCGTGCGCACGCGCGCGCGTTCGGCTTCCGTGGCTTCGCCGCCTGGTTCGGCGGCGAAGCGCGCTGCTTCCAGCTTGGCGAGCTCGAGCAGTTGGCGGTCGCGGACGAGGCTGGCGACGCGAAACTCCGGCAAGCCGGCCTGGCGCGTGCCGAAGATTTCGCCGGGTCCGCGGAGGGTCAGGTCGAGCTCGGCCAGCTCGAAGCCGTCCTGCGTGCGCACCATGGCGTTCAGGCGCTCTTCCGCGAGCGGTGAGATGCGCTCGCCTGTGAGCAGAATGCAGTAGCTCTTGGCGGCGCCGCGGCCCACGCGCCCGCGCAGTTGATGTAACTGGGCGAGTCCGAAGCGCTCCGCGTGCTCGATCACCATGACGGTGGCGTTGGGAACGTCGACGCCGACTTCAATGACGGTTGTGGAGACGAGCACGTCGATTTCGCCGCGCTGGAAGCGGCGCATGACGATTTCCTTCTCTTCGGCGTCGAGGCGGCCATGGAGCAAACCTACGCGCAGGCCGGCAAGCGGGCCGGTGCGCAGTTTTTCATGCATCTCGACTGCCGATTTGAGACCGGATTTTGCGGAGGGGTTGGCCTCCTGACGGCGATTCGGAAAGAGCTCCGGCGTTTCCGATCTCGAACGGATTTTGCGACGCGATTTGTTGGCCTGGCTGATGCCCGCTCCGGTCTCAGAATCGAGACCGGGCGCACCCGGCCCTGAAGACAGACCGTCGTTATCGCGCGGAAAATCGAGCTCGGGCTGATCGTCTTTGGCTCCTTCGATGACGGGATAGACGACGTAGGCCTGGCGGCCTTGCGCCACCTGCTTCCGCACAAACTGCCACACTTCATGGCTGCGCTCATCGGGAACGCGTCGGGTGAGGATGGGCGTGCGCCCCGGGGGCAGCTCATCGAGGATGCTCAGGTCGAGATCGCCGTAAAGCGAGAGTGCGAGGGTGCGCGGGATGGGCGTGGCCGTCATGACCAGCACGTCGGGCTCGGGACCTGCGGTCCCGTCGGGGCCGGGTTTCTTCATGAGCCGGAAGCGCTGAAGGACGCCGAAGCGGTGCTGCTCATCGACGACCACGAGGCCAAGGCGGTCGAACTCGACTTTTTCTTCAATGAGCGCGTGCGTGCCGATGACGAGCTGCGCCTGGCCGCGGTTGATGAGGCCGCGATTCAAGCGCTTGCGGTCGTCGTCGAGAGAGCCGGTGAGCAGCACAATGCGCGGCTTGCGCGAGGATTTCTCGAACAGCTTGCGCGCGGCGAGATAGTGCTGCGTGGCCAGAATCTCCGTGGGCGCCATGAGCGCGGCCTGGTAGCCGTTTTCCATGGCCACGATCATGGCCTGGAGCGCGACGATGGTTTTGCCCGAGCCCACATCGCCCTGGAGCAGGCGGCGCATGGGCGAGGGGGCGCGCATGTCGGCGACGATCTCGCCAAGGGCGCGCTTCTGCGCTGCGGTGGGATGAAAGGGAAGAACCTCGCGGATGGCTCCGCGCACTTTATCCGAGGTGGCGAAGGCGATGCCGGCGCGCTCTTTCATGCGGCGGCGCTTGAGCTCCAGGCCGAGCTCGAGAAAAAAGAACTCCTCGAAGATGAGGCGGCGATGGGCGCGCGTGGAAAAGGATTGCAACTGCGGGAGAGGCGTGCCTTCGGGCGGGAAGTGGACTTCGCTGAGAGCGGTTTCGCGGCCGGGAAGCTCGAGGCGGTTGAGGAGGGCGTGGGGCAGGCACTCAGGAACGGCGCCGCCGACGGATTCGAGCAGGTTGAAAATGACTTTGCGCTGCCAACGCGAGGCGAGCTGTCTGCCGCCGAGCGACTCGTAGACCGGGGTGATGCGGCCCACTTCGAGAAGGCGAGTTTCGGCGTCGGCGGTTGCGTCAGGCAGAATTTCGAACTGCGGCTGAATCATCTTGAGATTGCTCGACGAGCGTGAGGGCTCGACCTTGCCGTAGACGGCAACGGTTTGGCCGGCCAGAAATTTGCCGTTGAGATACGGCGCGTGGAACCAGATGCACTTGAGGGCTCGACGGCCCTGGCCGAGGGTGAGCTCGAAGAGCGGCGCGCGGCGCGTGCGCAGCAGCGCGGAGCCGCGGACTTCGGCGATGACGCTGACGGTTTCGCCAGGCTGGAGTTCGTCGAGCGGGCGCGGGTTCTGGCGGTCTTCATAACGGAAGGGCAAGTGATAGAGCAGGTCCTCGGCGGTGGCGATGCCTTTGAGCGCGAGCATCTCCGCCAGGCGCGGGCCCACGCCGCGCACGAATTGCACTTGATCACTGAGGCCGGGCACAACACGATGCTACAACTGCGCATCGGGCCGCAGCGAGGGATCAGGTTTCAGGGATCAGGGGTCAGGCTTCGCCTTGGAGGTTCTTGAGGAGTTTTTCCGTGTATGGTTATAGGCGGTGAAAACTGACATGGGAAGTGGGGTTGCGATGCAGGGATTCAATCGCCGGGAGTTTTTGAGAGTAGCGGGAGTCGCGTCGGCAAGCGCGGTGCTGGCGGGGAGGGTGCGTGGGCTGGAAGCCGCCCAGGAAGAGCCGGCGGGGCCGGTTGCGGCCAACGATCATATCCAGATTGCGCTGATTGGCGCGGGCGGGCAGGGGCAGTATGATACCAGCGTGGCCGTGCAGGTGCCGGGGGTGAAACTCGTCGCCGTCGCCGACTGCTATGACGGACGGCTTGCGCATTCGAAGGAAGTGTGGGGCGAGGACATTCAAACCACGCGCGACTACCGCGAAATTCTGGCGCGCAAGGATGTCAATGCAGTGATCGTGGGCACGCCGGACCACTGGCATAAACAAGTCTCGGTGGACGCGATGCAGGCGGGCAAGGACGTCTACTGCGAGAAGCCGATGATTCATCTCTATACCGACGGGCCGGAGATGATTGAAGCGTCGCAGGCAACAGGGCGCATTCTCCAGATCGGCAGCCAGCGCGTGAGCTCGATGGTTTATGAGAAGGCACGGGACCTGCTCGCAGCGGGCGTCATCGGCAAGTTGAACATGGTGACCGCGCACTGGGACCGCAACTCGGCCATCGGTGCGTGGGACTACACCGTGCCCCTCGACGCCTCGCCCGAGACCTGCGACTGGGAGCGGTTCCTGGGGACGGCACCCAAAATACCGTGGAGCGCGGAGCAGTTCTTCCAATGGCGAAAGTGGAAGGCCTACGGGAGCGGCGTGGCCGGCGACCTGTTTGTGCATCTGTTCAGCGGCACGCACTTCATCACCGGATCGAAGGGACCCACGCGGGGCATGGCCACGGGCGGATTGCGCTTCTGGAAGGATGGGCGTGATGTGCCCGACGTGATGCTGGGGCTGTTCGATTATCCCGAAGGGTTCAACCTGAGCCTGCGCGTGAATTTTGTGGACGGCGGCGAAGAGAGCGAGGGGCTGATCTTTACCGGCGACGAGGGGACGATGGAGATTGCCGGCAATGCGGTGAGTGTGAACCGTGTGCCGCGTGAGAAGGAGCCGGGGTACACGATCGGCACGTTCACCGAAGCGATGCAGAAGCGGATTCTGGCGGAGTATCGGGCGAAGTATCCGGTGACGCATCCGGTGGGTGCGCCGGCGCCGGGCTACGAGAAGTACGAAGCGCCGGCAGGTTACAGCGACAGCTATGACCACTTCCGGAATTTTTTTGCCGCGGTGCGGTCGCGCCAACCGGTGGTAGAAGACGCGGTGTTCGGTTTCCGCGCGGCGGGCGCGGCGCTGTTGAGCAACATGAGTATGGAGCGGGGCGCAGTGGTGGAGTGGGATGCGGAGACGATGAAGCTGGCATGACGGGTTGTGTTTTCCCACCCGTCCCGCACACTACGCGGCAAGGATGGGCAACGAGAGATGGCGCCCCTCGTCTCAAAATCGATACCGCGGGAGCACTCAGAATTTTGGCTGGTACAAGGTTCAGTCGGCGGTCGGAGGGAAGTAGGCTTCGATAGCGCGGCGCAGGGAAACGTGATCGACGTGCGGTTGCCTGCCCTCGTAGCGCGCGGCCCAGCAGACTTGATTAACGATGTCGCGCGGATAGCAGGAGCGAAGCTCCTGGCCGAGGGAGGTGCGGATGAAATTGATGAGGTCGGCGGGAATATCCGGGTCGTAGGAGACGCGCTTGTCGTGAGCCACGCGACGGAATATCTCGGAGAATTGCTCGTCGGAGACGGCGCCGATCTTGATCTTGGTTTGAATGCGGCGCAGGAAAGCGGGATCGACGAGGTCGGAGGGATTGGTGTTGGACGCGAAGACGACCAGCATCTCAAAGGGAATCTCGATCTTTTTTCCGCCCACCAGGGTGAGGAAATCGATGCGCCGGTCGAGCGGCACGATCCAGCGGTTGAGCAGCTCGTCGGGGCGGATGCGCTGGCGGCCGAAGTCGTCGATGATGAAGACGCCGTTGTTGGCCTTCATCTGCACCGGGCTGACGTAGAACCTGGAGATGGGATTGAACTGCATGTCGAGCATCTCCGCCGTGAGCTCGCCGCCGACAAGCACGGCGGGACGGCGGCAATAGGACCAGCGCATGTCGTAATTCGCGGGCGCGGCCTCGGGCGTTTCGAGATGGATGGAAGGATCGTAAACGGTGATGATCTGACCGTCGACTTCGATGGCGTGGGGAATCCAGACTTCATCCTCGGCGAGCACGCGCGAGAGAACCTCGGCGAAAGTGGTCTTGCCGGTGCCGGCTGGACCGTAAAGGAAAACCGAACTGCCTGAGTTGAGAGCGGTGCCGAACTGGTCGAGCGTGGCTTCATCGACGACCAGATGGTTGAAAGCGCGACGGACGTCTGCGGGATGGACTTCGACCTTCTGGACGCTCTGCATTCTGATCTGGGCCACATAGCTCTCGAGAGAAACCGGCGCGACGCCCGCGTACTGGCTCTGCTGCAACAACTCGGAAGCGCGCGTGCGGCCCTGCGCGGTGACGGCGATCTGCGGAACGTTGCCCACCATTCCGTTTACTTGGACCAGGAGCTGGCTGCGCAGCTTGCAGAAGAGCTCGTCTGTGACTTCGTAGCTCAGGCGGATGCGATCGGAAAGTTCGACGGTGGAAAGAGCGCCGGCGAGATAGAGAATCTTGACTACGAGATCTTCGAGAATGGCCTGGCGCACATCCAGGTCTGCCAGGCGGCGCGGCTTGTGCGCGGGTCCCGATTCTGTGAGCGGTTTGGGCTGCGGAGGTGCAATGCCAAACTCGCGCTCAAAATCCTGCATGGACAACAGCGTTGCCATTTACTTCTCCTGCGGGTGTTTACTAATCTAGCGCCTCCCCGAAGATTTTTCGTCCCCCGTTGGAGTTTTGGCGTTGACGCTTTTGTCGTACGCAAAATGCGTGGTTGCAAGGGATTATCCGGGGAGAACATTACCTGCGTTACACGCGCGGGTAACGAAGAGCGCTTATCATTCCCTTTTTGCGCAAAGGTGAACGGATTTGCGACAGGCATGGTGCGAAGCTGTGCGGAAATGCGGCCGCAGAGTGCGCCGGCTATCGTTTGCTACACTGCTCGCAGAGTGAATCGGGGCGAACGGAATTCAGGCAAAAATCGTCACAGCGGGAGAATGCATGGCAGTCGTCGAACTCGAGGGAGTCACCAAGGCATACGAGGACAAGATTGCCGTGAATCAACTGAGCCTGAAGATTGAAGCGGGGCAGATGTTCGGGCTGCTGGGACCGAACGGAGCCGGCAAGACCAGTTCCATTCGCATGATGATGGGCATCACCATGCCCGACTCGGGCCGCATCGAGCTGTTCGAGAAGCCTTTTGTGCGCGAAAGCCTCGACCGCGTCGGTTATCTGCCGGAAGAGCGCGGCCTCTACAAGAAGATGAAGGTGCTGGAGCAACTGGTTTTTCTCGCGCAGTTGCACGGAGTAGAGGCGGGCGAAGCACGCAAGCGCGCGGTGAACTGGACGCGAAGGCTGGAGATTGCCGACGTTCTCGACAAGAAGACCGAAGAGCTTTCGAAGGGCATGCAGCAGAAGATCCAGTTCATCGGCACCATTCTGCACGATCCCAAGCTGATTGTGATGGACGAGCCGTTCAGCGGGCTCGATCCGGTGAACGCGGTGCTGCTGGAGCGCACGCTGGTGGAGCTCAAGGAACAAGGACGGGCGGTGCTTTTTTCCACGCATCGCATGGACCAGGTGGAGAAACTCTGCGATTCCATCTGCCTCATCAACCGCGGCAAGGCGGTGCTTTCGGGGCGCGTGCGCGAAATCAAAAAGCGCTACGAGCGCAACCGGGTGATTGTGGAGTTCGAAGGCGACGCCGGTTTTCTCGAAAGCGCCGAGATTGCCGAGGCCCGGAATTTCTCCGGGCAGGCCGAGATTCGCCTCAAGCCGCACGGCGACGCGCAGAAGCTGCTGCATGAAGCGAGCGCCATGGCCACGATTTATCGTTTCGAGCTGGTTGAACCGTCGCTCGAAGAGATTTTCATCCAGACGGTGGGAGGCAAGGCCGATGCGTAACATATTGTTGATCGCACGGCGCGAATACCTGGAGCAGATCAAGGGACGCGCATTTCGCCTGTCGACCATCGGGCTGCCGGCGCTGTTTGCGCTGATCCTCGGGGTCGCCTATTTTTCCAGCCGCGGTCTGGGCGCAAACAAACATCTGGTCGTAGTTTCGACAGACCGCGCACTGGCAGCGGCCGTGCGCCAGCAACTGTTGGAGGACAAGGGGAAGAAGGCGAGTGTGGATGTCGCCGTACCTGCCGGGCCCGAAACGCGCACCGATTTGACGGATCGCGTGGCGGGAAAATCGATCGACGGATTTTTGTGGATCGATAATGATGGCGGCGCGCTGCCCAAAGCGAGCTACACGGGGCTGGCGGCGGGCGATTTCATGACGACCACGCGCCTGAAGGAGGCGCTCGACGACGGGTTCGTCGCCGAGCATTTGACCGCGACGGGCATGGATGAAGAGAACGTGGACTCCGTGGTGAAGGGAATCGACATCGATACCTACCAGGTGAAGAAGGCCGGCTCCAAGATCTCCGTGGTGAAGGTGAATGCGCAGGCTTCGTTCTGGAAGGGCTACGCCATGGCGATCCTTCTCTCCATGACCACCTTGATCTATGGCATGAATGTGGCGCGCTCCATCATCCAGGAAAAGACTTCGCGGATTTTCGAGGTGATGCTGGCCACGGCCAAGCCGAGCGACATGCTGGCTGGAAAGCTGGTCGGCGTGGGAGCCGTGGGATTGACGCAGATTGCCATCTGGCTGATTGCGGGCGTGGCGATCATCGCTTCGCCCATGGCAGCGGCGATTTTGAGCGGCCAGTATTCGATTCATTTTTCGTGGGCCGAGGGCATTCTCTTCCCGGTATATTTCCTGCTGGGATACCTGCTTTACAGCTCGCTCTTCGCCGGTCTTGCGGCCACCTGCGAAACCGAGCAGGAGCTGCAGATGTACATGCCGCTGGCGGCGGCGCCCACCTGGCTGAGTTTCGCCATGATCTGGCCCATCATCAACGATTCGAACTCGGTGTGGTCGGTTTCGGCTTCGCTGTTCCCGCCTACCGCGCCCATCGTCATGTTCTTGCGCATGGCCTCTGAGATTCCTCCGGTGTGGCAGTTTGCCGCCTCGATCGGGCTGCTTTTGGTGAGCATCTGGGGGACGCTGTGGGTTTCCTCACGGCTGTATCGCGTGGGCATCCTGATGTATGGCAAGCGCGCCACGCTGCCGGAATTGCTGCGCTGGTTGCGGTATAGCTGACTCGTGCGCTCGAAGCCGAGGGAATGAGAAAGCAGGCGAATGGTGCGTTTCTACACAAAGGGGCGGCCAAAGTGAGAGAACTCGTTGCCGATCTGTTTGTCTCGCTCGACGGATTTGCTGCCGGCGCAAACGAGGCGCCGTTTTTCGGCTATTTTGGCGACGAACTGGGTGCGTGGATTCAGCAGGAGCTTGCGCTGCCGCAAACGATCATCATGGGCCGCGTGACCTACGAAGCGCTCACGGAATTCGCGCCCACCGCGCCCGATCCCATGAGCCTGCGCCTGGCGGAACTGCCCAAGCTGGTGTTTTCAAGCGGACTGCAGGAGCCTTTGGTGTGGAGGAACGCGCAACTTTCGCGGACCCGGGCTGAGGACGAGATTCGGACGCTCAAAGCGCAGGAGGGGACGCGGCTGCGCACCATCGGCAGCATCCGGCTGGTCAGGAGCCTGATTAAGGACGGACTCATTGACCGGCTGCGGCTGATGGTTTTTCCGCTGGTCCTGGGCCGCGAGGGCAGAGAGCCGATTTTTGCAGAATTTGCGCGCACACCGATGAAGTTGCTGGGAAGCCGGCGTCTTGACGCCCGCGTTCTGCTGCTCGAGTATGCGCCATGAAGAGTGAGCCGGCGCCCGCGGGATGGCGCCGAAATGACCCTGGTTTGCCGGCCGGGACCCGTACCTCGATTGCCGGTGAGCGCGCGAGGCGCAGCTAAAATCGAGTGAGTGAGCCGCGAAGAGAGTTCCCAATTTACTGCCGGTCAGCGGATAGTGCTGGCGCTTGTGCCACGCATGGTGTGGGCGCTGGTTTCGCTTCTCGGGCTCACGTGGCGATTTGACACCATTGCCGAAGAAGGCGCAACGCCGCTCGTGCACGGCGCGGGCGCGGACGCGGAAATCTTCTGCTTCTGGCATCAGTGCGTGCTGCCCTGCGCGGTGTACTTCCGGCGGACGGGCGCGACCATTCTCATCAGCCGCAGCTTCGATGGCGAGCTGGTTACGCGCATTCTGGCCATGTTCGGGTATCGCGCCGTGCGCGGATCGAGCTCGCGCGGTGGGCGCGAGGGATTGCTGGGATTGAAAGACGTGATCGAAGCCGGCGGGCCGGCGATCTTCACCGCCGACGGGCCCCGCGGCCCGATTTACCAGACCAAGATGGGGCCCATCAAACTGGCGCAGATGACCGGCGAGCGCATCGGCGCCTTTCACCTGGAGCCGAAGCGTGCATGGCGGATGCACTCCTGGGACCGGTTCCTGGTGCCGTGGCCGTTTACGCGCATCGTGGTGAGTTGGGCGCGCTGGACGGAGGTTCCGGAGGATCTGTCCGAAGAAGGTTTCGAGGTGAAGCGCGTGGAGGTGAATGCGGCGCTCGAGCGCGCGCGGCTGCATGCGTATGCGCGCCTGGGAAAGGCCGATGCATGACCGGCCGGAGGAAGGGAAACGAGGGCCTCGCCGATCTGTCCATTGGCGACTTCGATTTCGATCTGCCGGAGGAGCTGATTGCGCAGGAACCGCCGAGGGAGCGGGGACAGAGCCGGATGCTGCTGGTCGACCGCGCGACCGGGACATTCGTGGACTCGCAGTTTTCCGAGTTGCCCTCGTTTCTTCGGCCGGGGGATTTGCTGGTGCTCAATGAAAGCCGGGTGATTCCGGCGCGGCTGTTTGCGCGGCGCACGCTGGTGCGTGAGAGGGAGCGGCCAACGGGGCGCATCGAGGTGATGCTGACCGAGCCGGCAGGAAAAAATCGCTGGCACGCGCTGGTGCGGCCGGGGCGGAAAGTGGCGATCGGGGAACGGTTGGTGTTTCCTGATGCGCAGGGTGCCGCGCAACTCGAAGCGGAGGTGCTGGCGCGGGGGCAGTTCGGCGAGCGGCTGCTGAAGTTCGACCCGGTTGGTGATTTCCTTGCGGTTGTGGACCGCATCGGGCGCGTGCCCCTGCCGCCGTACATTCATCGCGACGACGAAGAAACAGACCGCGAGCGCTATCAGACGGTGTTTGCGGGCGAGCGCGGCTCGGTTGCCGCGCCCACCGCGGGACTGCACTTTACGGAAACGATGCTGGAGTCTCTACGGGCGAAAGGAGTGGAGATTGCGCGCATCACGCTGCACGTGGGACTGGGCACATTTGCTCCGCTGCGCGTGCAGCGGGTGAGAGAGGTGCGGCTGCATCGCGAGCGCTACACCATCTGCGTGGAAGCGGCCGTAGCGATCAACCGCGCGCGGCAGGAGAGGCGGCGTGTTGTGGCGGTGGGCACTACGGTGGTGCGAACGCTGGAAGCGGCTGCGCAAGCGGCGAAAGACAGGGACCTCGAGCCGCACTCCGGCGAGACCGAAATTTTCATTGCGCCGGGATTCGAATTTCGTGTTGTCGGCGCGCTGCTCACCAACTTTCACCTGCCGCAATCGAGCCTGCTGATGCTGGTGAGCGCGTTCGCGGGGCCCGGCCGTTCCGGTGTCGAGCGCGCGCTGGCCGCGTACAGGCACGCGGTGGAAGCGCGGTACCGGTTTTTCAGCTACGGGGATTGCATGCTGGTGCAGTAGGAATGTCGCCTGCATACGCGCGCAGGACCAAAATGGCGGATTGAGATCACAGACTGTGATCTTAAAAATCAAGGCGTTTGAGTGCGGCCGCCATCGGCCCGGCTGATAGACTCCAAAGCGTGACGGACGCAACCAAGCCGCCGGTTTTTTTGCTGGACGCGATGTCGTTTATCTTCCGCGCCTATCACGCCATGCAGCGCAGCCGGCCCATGTCTACGCGCTCCGGGCTGCCGACGGCGGCGATCTATGTGTTCGTGAACATGATCAAGAAGCTGCGGCAGGATTTCGCGCCGAAGTATTTTGCAGCGGTTTTCGACCCCAGCGGCGAGGTCTTTCGCGACGAGCGCGCGCGAACGATGAGTGCGCTGCGCAAGTGGAACAGCAAGACGCAGAGCTTTGAAGATGTGAGCTATGAGGGCTACAAGGCCAATCGCTCCTCGATGCCCGAGGACCTGCGGCGACAGATTCCTTACATTCGCCGGTCGCTCGATGCGCTGCGCATTCCCATTCTGGAGGCGGTGGGCTTCGAGGCCGACGACGTGATCGGTACGCTGGCGCGCGAAGCCGCTGAGCGCGGGCATGAGGTGTTCATCGTCTCCGGCGATAAGGACATGATGCAGCTGGTCACGGGCCAGGTGAAGATTCTCAATCCGCAAAAGGACAATCTGATTCTCGATCCCGCGGGGGTGACGGCCACTCTGGGCGTGCCTCCGGAAAAAGTGGTGGACGTGATGGCACTGCGCGGCGACGCTGTGGACAATATTCCCGGCGCGCCGGGCATTGGCGACAAGGGCAGCGTGGATTTGATCGTGGAGTTCGGCAGCGTGGAGGCGGTGCTGGACCGCGCGGCGGAAGTCAAGCGCAAGACGTACCGCGAGTCTCTGGAGCAGAACCGCGCGGCGGTTTTGCTGTCGAAAGAGCTGGTGACGATTGATAGCCGCGTGCCGATTGCGCTGGAGCTGAGCGCGCTGGAGACGCAACTGCCGGACGTGGACGCGTGCCGCGAGCTGTTCACAGAGCTTGAATTCACGTCGATGCTCAAGGACCTGGCGCCTTCGGTGAGTGCGGCGACGGTGGAGTTGATCGAAGAGCCGAGTGAGCAGCAGATGCGTGCGTTTTACGCGGCTGCGCGCGCGGGCGGTTTTGCGTTTGCGCTGGAGGCGGCAGAGGCTGCGGCCGTGGAAGAAGAAGAGGAGGGCGAGGTGCCGGAGACGCCGTCGCTTCTGGATGTGGCGGAAGCGGCGGCGAAGCATGCAAGCTCGTGTGCCGGCGTCTGCGCGGATGCGGCTATCGCGCTGCGGATCGGCCTTTCGCCGGAACTGCGCGCGCTGCTCGAAGACGCGAGTGTGCCGAAGCGGGCGCACGACGTGAAAGAGGCACTCCATATCCTGGCGGAGAAGGGAATTGGACTGCGGGGGGCAGTCGAAGACACCATGCTGCTCAGCTACGCGCTGAACCCCACGCACACCACGCAGACGCTGGCCGATGTGGCCGCGCGGCACAACCAGGCTCCGCCGGCCACGCCTGCGGCGAGCGCGGCGGCCATCGAGGCATTGACTCCTGCGCTCCAGAGCGAAGCGGAAAAAATGGGTGTTGAGCGGGCTTATCGCGAGATCGACCTGCCCCTCGCCGCCGTGCTCTTCCGCATGGAGCAGGCCGGCGTGCGCATCGACCGAGCCGCCCTCAGCGGGCTTTCGGAGAAATTCAGCGGGGAGATTACGCGCGTGGGCGAGCGCATCTTCGAGCTTGCGGGCGAGCGGTTCAACATCAATTCGCCGAAACAGCTGGGGGTGGTGCTGTTCACGAAGCTGGGTTTGCCGGCGCCGGTGGTGCGCGGCAAAGGCAAGGCGATCTCGACCGCGCAAGACGTGCTGGAGCAGCTTGCGGAGAAGCACGAGATGCCGAAACTTGTGCTCGAATACCGGCACCTGTCCAAGCTCAAATCGAACTACATTGACGCACTGCCGCTGCTGGCCGACGCCGACTCGCGCGTGCACACAACCTTTCAGGCTGCGGCCACGGCGACGGGACGGTTGTCGAGCGTGAACCCGAACCTGCAAAACATTCCCGTGCGCACGGAGCTGGGCCGGGAGATTCGCGCGGCGTTCACGGCGCGGCCGGGTACGCAACTGCTTTCGGCGGATTACTCGCAGATCGAGCTGCGGCTGCTTGCGCATTTCAGCGGCGATGCGCTGCTGAAGCGCGCCTATGCGGGGGAGATCGATATTCACGCGCTCACGGCGAGCGAGGTGTTCGGCGTGCCCATCGATGGCATGAGCAAGGAGACGCGCAACCGCGCCAAGGCGGTGAACTTCGGCATCGTCTATGGCATTTCGGCCTTCGGGCTCGCCGCGCAACTGGGTATTCCGCAGGCCGAGGCGAAGGCATATATCGACCGCTATTTCGCGCGGTACGCGGGCGTGCGGGCGTTCATTGAGAAGACCCTCGAGCAGACGCGCAGGGATGGATTCGTGCGCACGCTGTTCGGGCGGCTGCGGCCCATTCCGGATATTGAAAGCCGCAATCCGAACCAGCGCGGCTTTGCGGAGCGGACGGCCGTGAACACGCCGCTCCAGGGAACCGCGGCCGACCTGATCAAGCTGGCCATGATTGCGCTCGACCGCAAGCTCACCGAGCGGGGCCTGAACACACGCATGGTGCTGCAGGTGCATGACGAGCTGCTCTTCGAGGTGCCGCTCGAAGAGACGGCCGAGGTGGGCGAGCTGGTGCGCGCCGAAATGGAAGGCGTTGTCAAACTGAGTGTTCCGCTGGTGGCCGGCCTGGGTTTCGGGCCGAACTGGCGCGATCTGAAGTGATGGGCGCTTGACGCCGGGGTTAGAATGCAATCGGGAACCGCCGTGGGCGGCGAAGGGCGCGCGATGCACGGCGTTTCGCCGGCGGTAAGACGGACGGAGCCGGCCATGTTGCTCGATCTCGCAAAAGTGCTCTCGTTTTTTCTGAGCATCCTGTCCCTTGGACCGGTGTGGCTGAGCGCATTCTTTGTGCCCGGCAGCCGGATGGAGGATCGGCTTGTTCTCGCGCTCGAAAACATCGCGCTGGCCGGATGCATCTGCTTCCTGAGCGGCATCCTGTTCGCCAAACCGTGGTGCGTGGAGCCGAGCAATCACGAGCATCTGATGGAGACACTGCCGGTAAAGATGTACCTGTGGACGGTCTTCGGCGTGGCGGTCTTGTTCTTCCTCTCCTGGTATCTCGAGTTTTCGTTCGTGCCGTGGCTGTGGAGAAACCAGCCCTGAGGGCAGGCGCCGGATTGCGCGAAGACAGCGCCAGGTGAGGACGCGCCGTTCCCTTTCATTCCCCAGACCAACAATCTGCGCTGCAATTTTTTCTCAGCGGAACGCGGAAGGACCGGTTGCGCGATGAATTGATCCGCCGCGATCGGGAGCCCGGCAAAAGGACAGGCAAACGAGAAATTTGCATTCTTTCGACAATTGCATGACAAATCCCCGGCCTGAAACGCTTACCGTTTCTAGCCATGGGCCGGGGGAATCGACGAGCACAAGGGGCAATCGCTGAAGATTTCGCGGCACCGGCGCGGACGCCTTGCGGCGGCTCCAGGTGTGTCCGCAGGCGAATGGCCTTGAGCTGCTTCACTGACTCCGGCAGGTCAGTGAAACAGAAGGTTGCTGCGCAGCTTGAAAGGCTGCGCAGCAGCTTTTGAGGGGAAGCAGGCGTTTCGCGCGTGCGTAAGCAGGCCGGCGATGGCGTGCCTTCCCACCCTTTCGCAAAGTACGCGAAAGGATGGAGCAACCAGCAACCAGGCAACCAGGTTCGTGCCGGGTTGCGAACCGATGTGGAATCAGGCCGCCATTTGCGCTACGCGCCGCACGGTGAGCACGGTGATGTCATCTTCCTGCCCAAAGGCTTTGGCCGCTTCCGCCACGTAAAACGCGGACTGATTACTGAGATTGTGCACGCGGTCAAAGCCGAAGAGCTCGCCCGACGACGTTCGCGCCTCGACCACTCCATCGGAAAAGAGGAGAACGCGATCGCCGGGATGGAGATACAGACGCAGCTCCTCGTAATGGATCTCCGGAAGCACGCCGAGCGGCAGGCCGCCGGCGACGGCGATCTCCTGGCTGTTGAGGTAAGGGGGAAGATGGCCGGCGTTGGCAAGAACCAGTTCGCCATTGAGCCCAAACCATGCCGCCTGGCAGGTGGTAAAGCTGTCGGTCCCCACGAGGACGCGATTCAGCGATTCGAGAATCCTGGCGGGTCTGTGCTCTGAGGAGTGGCGCAGCGCGCCCATCAGCAAGGAGACGTTCATGGCCGCCTTAAGACCTTTACCGGCCACGTCGCCGATGACGACCAGCATGCCATGCTCGCCCATCGCCTGCACGTGAAAGAAATCGCCGCCGACCTCGTTGGCGGGGTTATAGACGGAGTCGACTTCAAAACCGGGGGTAGCGGTTTTTTCAAGCGGGATGAGCAGCTCCTGCACACTGCGCGCGGCTTCGAGCTCGCTCGAAAAACGCTCCTCCGTGCGCTGGATGCGCAGGAAGCGGAAAAAGATGATGAGCACGATGACCAGGATGCCAGTGAAGTCGCCAAAGGCGGAGAAGTGGAAGGGGATGGGGCCGGCCAGGACAGTAAGCGGAGAATGATAATTCTGGCCGGTGCTCCCGTTCATGCTGGCCAGGGCCACGGGCTCGATAACGCCCACCAGGGAAAGCACCAGGGGAATCAGCAGAAGGCCGGCTTCAAAATTGCGCCGGACCGTAGCTGCGATCAGGGTGACAAAGACGAAGATCGCCCACCAGATGATCCAGACAAGCACGCCCATGAAGATGATGGCCAGGAGAATGCCTACGAAGCTCCAGCGAGAGATCATCAGCAGTGTGGGGCCCACGCAGGCCAGGATGGGCGCGCAGTAGCGCAGCCAGCGGATGTACCATTTGCGCGGCAGGGCGAGAAAAGCGACGAGGAATTCGAAGAAGAGGTAAGCAGAGGCCAGCACCAGTTCCATCAAAACCGCCGCGTACCAGAGGCTGTCGAGGCGCGCAAAGCTTCCGTAGAGCTCGACGAAGCCGATGGGCGCCTGCACCAGGTAGTGCAGGGCCAGCCACAGATACTCGAGGTGCCCGCGCTGGGCAAAGTAAAGCGCCAGCAGGAAGGCGGCGAGAACGATGAGCAGTACGGAGTAGATGAGGCGCGGAAGGCGCTCGAAGATGCTGCGGTCGCGCCAGAGCAAGAGCTCGCGCGCGAGATCGCTTTTATAGCCGAGAAAAAGTGTGTGCCCCGCAAGGATCGAGGAGGTATAGGCGCCCGGGCCGCGGGAAATGTAGATGGACCGTACCACGAGAACAAGCGAGGTGACGGAGGGATCCACGTCCAGGTCGTAAATGCGGCTTATGGTCTGATAGCGAGCGGGATCAATCCCGTGCGGCCCCTCGGGCTCGATGAGCTTGCCGTTGGCGAAAACGTCTGCGCTTAGTCCGGAAGACACGCCGAAGGTCGTGTTCTGGGTGACGGGCAGTTCGACGAGCAGGGCGATTGGGCCGTGGTTGGGCGCAAGGCGAAGATGCAGCCGGAACCAGGCGTAGCGCTGTTTGGCGGTTTTTGGGGGCTCGACCGGAGTCCCGCCCGGGGTTTCGACTTCGACGTGAAGGCCTTTATCGTGCGACGTCCGGTCCGCGTCCGGAACTTCGGCTATGGAGGAGCCGGCGCCCCGGATGGCCCAGGAGGAGTCGTCGAAATCAGGAGACGACGCGGCGGGGTTGGCGGTGACGCCCACGCGCCAGTCTTTGTCGAGCAGGAGCGGGGAGCCGAGGCTGGTGGCGTCGACCAGGGCCGTGGGAGCCGGGGTGGCGTCATTCGGCTGAGCCGGCGACGCGGTCTTCTTTTGGGCGGCGAGCGGCGCCGCTCCCAGCGCAGCCCAAACTGCCAGGCTCATAAGCTTCTGCCGCAAGCAAATCCTCCCATTCTGCGTTTCTCACTTTTATAGCAAAGGAAATCGCACGAGGGCTTATCCAACTGCCGGAACGGCGGCGGCCGGGGGTGGTGGCAACTGGGAACGGGCGAAACGGATCGAGGGAGAAGGCGGGCGGAAAACGAGGGGAAATGACCGGAATAATACCGAAAAGTGGAAATATCCTTTCCTTCGTTACCAAAGAGGCGGATACTAGCGTCTAAGGCGATAGAGCGAAGCGGCGCCGGACCGCGCGCGGTCTGTAGCCTGGAGGTAAGGTCATGAGGGCATATCGGACGGTTTCGGGCCACTTGACATTGGCAGGATCGGGCGTAAGAGGAGCGGTTCTGGCGGGATTGGCGCTGGCGCTGGCCACGGGACTCTGGGCCCAATCGTCCAACGGGTCGCCGGCGGCCAACACGCCGCAGAATGGTTCGCCCTCGGCGCAGTCGCAGCAACCGGCGGCTCCGGCCCAGCCCGCACAACAGCCGGCATCCTCAGCTCAGCCGGCGCCGGGCACGACGCCCGTAGGTGGCGATCAGCCTGCACCGGCAAACGGAACGGCATCCGCTTCCGGAACGAACTCCTCCGGCGACAAGACCGCAGACAAGTCTTCAGCCCAGGCTGCTCCCGGGACCACGCCTGTGGGCGGAGACCAGGCTGCACCGCCCAAGGATGAAAACAAGAAAGACAAAGACCAGGCCGACAAAAAAGATAAAGACAAGAAGGACAAGGACGATGCCGATAAAGTGGATCCCGAGAAGGTTGTCGATCCCGGCAGCGACCTGGAAAAGGTAAAGCCAGGCAGCATTGAGGATGTGAGCGCGGTGGGCAATCGCTGCATCGGCTGCCGCGGCGTGGGCAACTGGTTCTCAACCGACAGCGAAATCAAGATGGGCAAGCAGTATGCCGACGAGATCGAGAAGAGCACGCGGTTCATTACCGATCCCGTAATCGACGAATATGTGAATCGCATCGGGCAGAACATCGTGAAGAATTCCGATTGCAAAGTGCCCTTCACGATCAAGGTGATCGATTCGGACGAGATCAACGCGATGGCGCTGCCGGGAGGGTTCTTCTACGTGAACTCGGGATTGATCCTGGCTGCCGACGAGGAGGCGGAGCTTGCCGGCGTGATGGCGCACGAGACGGCCCACGTTTGCGCGCACCACGCGGCGCGAGAGATGACGCGCGCCGAATATGCGCAGATCGGCATGGTGCCGCTGATCATGATGACCGGCTACACCTGGACCGGTTACGGCATTTACGAGGCGGCGCAGCTGGCTATTCCGGTTACCTTCCTCGAGTTCTCGCGCGAGTTCGAAGCGCAGGCGGACTTCCTGGGCGTGCAGTACATGTACCGCCCCGGCTACGATCCCCAGGCGTTTATCAGCTTCTTTGAGAAGATTCAGGCGCTCGAAAAGCGCAAGCCGGGTTTGGTGGCCAAGGCCTTCTCCGACCATCCGCAGACACCGGACCGCATCCTGCACACGCAGGAGGAGATTGCCAGATTTTTGCCGGCCAAGTCCGACTACCTGGTAACGACTTCAGAGTTCGACGACATCAAGGCGCGGCTGGCCCGGATCGAGAACAAGCGCAGGCTGACGGACAGCAAGGGCATTACGCGGCCTTCGCTGCGGCGTGTGAGCGCGGATCCGAACGATCCGAATGCGAACTCGGGCGACGATAGCGCCAGCAGCGGCGATAACGGCAACGATCAGCCCACGCTGCACCGGCGCGACGACGACCAGCAGAACTAGCGCGCTTCTTCCAGATCGGCGATCTTCTCAACTCGCCGGCGGGGCGGAGATTTCAGCCGTACCGGGTTCTGTCTGCGGCCGATGCCTGCTTGAGCGGTGACTCAAGCCGACTGGCCCGCACCTTCTTCTCTAACAATACGAAATATGGGGTTAGGGTTCCGGCCGGCACCAACCTGTTGCGCTCGGGATCGAATTTGCACCTTTGCGGGACCGGCTGGTTCGCGCACAAGCCCAAGAATTTCCGCTGAAATTCCGGAAATTCCTTGAATTGACCCACGAAACCACGATATATACAAAGCTACCGGCAAACGAGCCGGAATCTGCCCTCGTGGCCCCTTTTTCTTCAGGAGGCACCATGCGCAACGCCGCAGTCCGCTCCAACCTGCTTGTTCCTGAAGTGCGCGAGGTTATGGATATTCGCCAGGCCTCCGATTACCTTGGTATCTCTCCAGATACGCTGTACAAATACGCCTCGGAGGGCTTCGTTCCGGCATTCAAGCTGGGCAATCGCTGGCGGTTCAAGCGCTCGCGCTTAGACGAGTGGATGGACCGCCAGAGCGACTTGCAGGCGACAGCCGAGGTCGATCCCGAACAGAAGAAGCCCGTGCGCCCGGCGATGTAAAGACAGGGGTCAGGGATCAGGAACGCACTGCCGTTTCTCTGCTCGCAACTAGCTCTTGCGCGTCTTGTGTTTCGTTGGTGGGTTTTTATACAGCTCCGCCTGCATTTTGGCTGCTCCCGTTACCGCGATCACCCGCCCATAATTTCGGATCGCTGTCTGAAACAAGACCCAGCCCGCGCGGGCGTGAGCATATGAATCTGCGCAGTCAATTCTCATAGTGCGGTTATCCAAGTACTCCACCGAACAACCGCTCTCCGGGAGGTGATCGAGGGTCGACCTACCTTTCTCCGCAGGAAGGTGTTCGTGAAACTGAAACGTGAAAGAATCGGGTTCCACTCGCAGAATCATACGCCCCGCTTGCCCTGCCTCAACTCGCTTCGGCAGCGGCTGACCCCTGGCCCCTGACCCCTGACCCTGCCTCTCAGCCCCGCCGTGATAAAACAAAGCCCGTGGATCATCTCCGCCGCATAGGCGCGCTGCGCCGCAAACTCACCCGCGCCGGCCTTCCCGGGCTCCTCGTTACGCACCCTCCCGATGTCCGCTATCTCTGCGGCTTCACCGGCTCCAATGCCGCAGTCGCCGTCACGCGCCGCGCGGCGCGCCTGTTTACCGATGGCCGTTACACGGCGCAGGCGGCTGAAGAAGTGAAGGCCGCGCGGGTGGAGATTGTTTCGAGCGCGCCGGCAGTGTGCGCGGTGCAGTGGCTGGCGGCGCAGGCGGGCGTCATGACGTCGGGGTTCGATCCGGTGCGGACCGCAGTGGCCGACCTGGCGCGCTGGAAAACGGCGTTGCCCCCGCAGATTCGGCGGGGATTTCTCACGCCGCTGCCGGTGCCGTTTGTCGATTCACTGCGCCAGGTGAAAGATGAGGAAGAGCTCGCCGTGATGAGGGAAGCCGCGCTGATCGGCTGCAAGCTCTTCGAGCGGATTTTGGGCGAGTTCAGGCCGCGGATTTCCGAGTTGGAGATTGCCGCGGAGCTCGAGTATCAGGCGCGGCGCATGGGCGCCGAGGGCATGTCGTTCGAGACCATCGTGGCCTCGGGCGAGCGGTCGGCGTTTCCCCACGGGCGGGCGACCCACGCGGCGCTGCCGCGGAGGGGGTTCCTGACGCTGGACTTCGGTATAATCCACAAAGGTTATTGCTCGGACATGACGCGCAGCGTCTTCTTCGGCAAGCCCAGACCGAGGGAACGGAAGGCGTACAGCGCCGTGCTCGAAGCCCAGGAGGCGGCGGTGGCCGCGGTGGCAGCCGGCGTGAGCGCAAGCGAGGTAGACGAGGTTGCGCGGGCGCGTTTGCGGCGGGAGGGACTGGCCGAAGCATTTTCGCATTCCACGGGCCACGGGGTGGGCCTGGAGATTCACGAGCCGCCGCGGATCGGCGCCGGACAAAAGACGCGCCTCGAGGCCGGCATGGTGGTCACCATCGAACCGGGAATCTATTTGCCGGGAGAGTTCGGCATACGCATCGAAGACATGGTGCAGGTAACCCGTAACGGAGGGCAGGTGCTTACGCCTGCGCCCAAGGCGCTCATCGAACTGTGAGCCGGCCGGCTGACGGGGGAAATCAAGAGGCGAATGAAACCACAGGATATCCAAGACCTGAAACAACTGATCGAGTTCCTGAAGCAGTATCAGGTGGCCGAGTTCGACCTGGACCGGGGCGATCTGAAGATCCGGCTGAAATTTCATGCGCAGGAGAGCCCGGCGGCGGGATTGAGTGATCTGGCGCGGCTGTTGCAGCAGGCGCCTCAGGCTGCGGCAGCGCCCGCGCAGAACCCTCCCGCGGCTGCACCAACCGAACCGGCGGCTGCGCCCGCCGAAGAATTGCACATTGTGAAGTCGCCGATCGTGGGCACGTTTTACAGCTCGCCCTCGCCCGGTGCGGCGTCGTTCGTCTCTCCCGGCGACCATGTTGAGAAGGGCCAGGTGATCTGCATTGTAGAAGCCATGAAGCTGATGAACGAGATCGAGTCCGATGCTGCTGGCGAGATGGTGAAGTGCTTTGTGACCAACGGGCAGGCGATTGAGTTTGGCCAGCCGCTGTTTGCGATCCGGCCCGCGTAGCGGACGGATCGCAATGCAAGTCAGCGAGTCAGCAAGTTAGCGAGTCAGCGGCTGTCTGCACTCGCACTCCAACCTGCTTCGGCTCCCGGCTTGAGAGATAAACTTCGCCGAACTGTGGTTTGGCTAACTTGCTGACTTGCTGACTCGCTAACTATGTTTAGAAAAATACTCATCGCCAATCGCGGCGAAATTGCGCTCCGGGTGATCAATGCCTGCCGCGAGATGGGCGTGCGCACGGTGGCCGTCTACAGCGAAGCAGACCGCAACTCGCTGCATGTGCGCTTTGCCGACGAGGCCATCTGTATTGGCCCGCCGCGGCCCGGCGATAGCTATCTCAACGTGCCCCAGGTGATTTCGGCCGCCGAAGTAGCCGATGTGGACGCAATTCATCCTGGCTACGGCCTCTTGAGCGAGAACGCGAACTTCGCCGAAGTGTGCCGGGCGTCGAATATCAAGTTCATTGGGCCCCCGCCCGAGGTGACGCGGCTGATGGGCGAGAAGGAAAAAGCGCGCCAGGCGATGAAGAAGGCCAAGGTGCCCATCCTGCCCGGATCGGATGGCGTGATTCCGACGGTCGAAGAGGCGGAAGAGTGGGCATTGAAGGTGGGGTTTCCGGTGATCCTCAAAGCGAAAGCGGGCGGCGGCGGGCGCGGCATGCGCATTGCGCGCAGCTCCGATGAGTTGCCGAATCATTTTCATGCGGCGCACGCCGAGGCGGCCAACGCCTTCGGCAACGGCGAGCTGTACATGGAGAAGTTCATCGAGAACCCGCGCCACATCGAGTTCCAGGTGCTGGCCGACGAGCACGGCCACGTGACTACGTTGTTTGAGCGCGAGTGCTCGATCCAGCGGCGGCATCAGAAGCTGATCGAAGAGGCTCCGAGCCTGCAGGTGACGCCCAAATTGCGCGAGGAGATTGGCCGCACGCTGTGCCGCTGCCTGACGGAGATCGGCTACCAGAACGCAGGCACGGTCGAGTTCCTGATGGATGCACACCGCCAGCTTTATTTCATCGAGATGAACACGCGCATCCAGGTGGAGCACCCGGTGACGGAGGCGATAACGGGAGTCGACCTGGTGAAGGCACAGATTCGCATCGCCGCAGGCGAAAAGCTGGATGCGATTCTGCCGTCGAAGGTGGAGATGCGCGGGCACGCGATCGAGTGCCGCATCAACGCCGAACATCCGCGCAAGTTCACGCCGTCGGCGGGGCAGATTACCGCGTTCAACGTGCCCGGCGGCAACGGCGTGCGCGTGGATACGGCGCAGTACGCCGAGGGCGTGATTCCGCCGTATTACGATTCGCTGATCGCCAAGCTGATTGTGCATGGCGCCGACCGTGAGGAGGCCATGGCGCGCATGGAACGGGCGCTCGGCCAGTTCATTGTGCGCGGCATCGAGACCTCCATTCCGCTGCACCAGGAGATCTTTCAGGACGCGGGGTTCCGCGCGGGCGAGTTCGATACCGGCTTCATGGAGCGGTTCCTGGCCGGCCGCGCCGAAGCGGAGAAGAGCCGGCCGGAAAACGCGGCCTGAGAATGCGATCTCGAAAGCCAGCGCGGAAGCAAAAAGCGAGTGCAGGTTTCCTTGCTCGCCGATGGCGATTGGTCGCGGCTCTTCGCTCTCCGCGAGGAACTTTTGCGGTGTTCCGGAGCGTTACTTTGTGCGACCCCTCCAAGGTGTGAAACAATCGCTGCGAATCACGGCGAATGAGCTTTCGGGGCATTAGATTATGGTTGGGCCGATGGGCGGCGCGCGGAACGTTGTGCGCGCTGGCGGTTCTGTATGGGCTCGCGCCCTGTGCCGCGCAGACGGTGGATTGGCCGGCGTATGGCGGCGGCGCCGAACAGGATCACTACTCGCCGCTCACGCAGATCAATCGCGACAACGTGGGCAAGCTAGAGCAGGCGTGGGTCTACGACACCGGCGAGAAGGGCAACCTGGAAGTGAATCCGGTGATCGTGAATAGCACGCTTTACGCGTACACGAATTCGCAGAAAGTGATCGCGCTCGATGCGGCGACGGGAAAGTTGAAATGGGAGTTCAACTCCGAGATCGGCGGCAGCACGCAGCCCACGCGCGGCGTAGCCTACTGGACCGACGGCAAGGAGGCGCGGATCTTTGCCGGCGTGATGAATTTTCTCTATTGCCTGGACGCGGAGACGGGAAAACCGATTGCGAGTTTCGGAGAGAACGGGCGCGTCGATCTGAGAAAAAACCTGCGCGGAGATTATCTGGAACAGTCGATTGCGCTGACCACTCCGGGGATCGTCTATAAGGACCTGATCATTGTGGGCGGGCGCAATCCGGAGACGCATCCCGCGCCGCCGGGCGACATCCGCGCCTACGACGTGCATACGGGCGCGCTGCGCTGGAGGTTTCACACCATTCCGCGCCCCGGCGAGCCCGGATATAAGACATGGCCAGAGGGCGCGTGGAAGACAGCCGGCGCGGCCAACAACTGGGCGGGGATGGCGCTCGATGCGGAGCACGGCATCGTGTACGCGCCTACCGGCTCCGCGGTGATGGATTTCTACGGCGGAGATCGCGTGGGCGACGATCTTTACGCGAACTGCATCTTGGCGCTCGATGCGGAGACAGGCAAGCTGCTGTGGTACTTCCAGGGCGTGCACCATGATTTATGGGACCGTGATTTTCCCGCCTCTCCCGCGCTTTACACGGTGGAGCAGGATGGGAAGCCGGTGGAGGCGCTGGCCCAGATCACCAAGCAGGCTTATGTGTACCTCTTCAACCGGATCACAGGCGAGCCCCTGTTTCCCATTCACGAGCATTCCTACCCGGCGAGTACGGTTCCGGGCGAGGTGGCCGCGCCTACGCAGCCGAAACCGGACTGGCCCTTGCCGTTTGGCCGACAGGAGCTGACGGCGGCGATGCTCACGGATCGGACGCCGGAGGCGCATGCGTGGGCGGAGAAGCAGTTCAGCACTTTCCGCACCGGAGGCCAGTTTCTTCCCTTTGCGGTCGGTCAGCAGACCATCATCTTTCCCGGGTTCGACGGGGGCGGGGAGTGGAGCGGACCCGCTGTTGACCCGGTCACGGATACGCTCTTTGTGGGTTCGACAGAGATGGCCTGGACCGGTGGGCTGGCGCCATTGGCGCCCGGAGCGGGGCCCGGCGAGAGGCTCTACGATCGGGAATGCGCCGTGTGCCACGGGTTGGATCGCAGAGGAACGCCACAGACGTATCCGTCGCTTGTGGGCGTGACCTCGTGGCTTTATGAGAGCGAGATTCTGCGCACGATCCGGCACGGCGCAGGCCGTATGCCGGCGTTTCCCAATCTCGACGACAAAGCGCTGGCGATGCTGCTCGGTTTTCTGCGCACTCCGGTGAAGAATAAGGCGAGCGGAGCCGCCGATGCGGCGGGAGCGGCCAATGCGCCGCGCGAGTACGTTTTCACCGGCTATAGGAAATTTCTCGATCCCGATGGATACCCTGCCATTGCGCCCCCATGGGGCACGCTCAACGCGCTCGACCTGAAGACCGGCAAATATTTGTGGCAGATTCCGCTGGGTGAGTATCCCGAGCTCGCCGAAAAGGGGATGGCGGATACCGGCTCGGAGATTTATGGCGGTCCGATCACGACCGCCGGGGGCGTGGTGTTCATCGGCGGAACGGTGTTTGACCGCAAATTCCGCGCCTTCGATGCGCGCACCGGCAAACTGCTGTGGGAGACAGTGCTGCCCTTCGCGGGCATTGCCACGCCTTCCACGTATATGGTGGATGGGCGGCAGTACGTGGTGATTGCGGCAAGCGGGGGGCGCGATCCCAAGGGACCGGCGGGCGGCGAGTACGTTGCCTTTGCGCTTCCGCAATGAGCCAGGAGGGCATCGCCCAAGAGCGATGCCGCCGCGCGGTTACGAAAGGGCGCCGATGATGCGCGCCCAGCCGTAAATCTGCTCGCGGTGTGGCCGGCCCGGTACTACGACAACGTGGCGCTGATGTTGCTGAAGACGGTGTTGATCGCGCTGGCAACCTTGTTAATGCCGGCAACCGCCGCCAGAGCAACCAGGGTGATGAGAAGTGCGTATTCAACCAGGTCCTGGCCTTCTTCAACAGCGGCGAGGCACTGGATTTTCACGTACAGCTTCAAAAGTGCGTCCTTCATTTTTCTCTCCTTCAGGTTTCAATCTCTTTATTAAAACGTGTTTCTATTTGAAGCCTGGAATGCAAAGGGGACAAGGGTACTTTGGGCCTAAGCGCGTCCCTCAGCAGACGTAGTCGGCTGTGCGACCTTGGATTCGCAGGAGATTACTGTCGAAACTTTCGCTGCAAGGGCGGCCGCAGAGCGGCAATCTTCGCGCCGTTGTGCAGCCTCCAATGGAGCCCGAGTGAACGCCGGGTCGAGGAGTTTGAGGCTGGCTACGCGACTAATTCGCTTTTTGTTCGCTTTTGCGGCAAAGATGCGCTATCCTTGCCCTGCAACGCGAGGAGGTTGCAAGACGTGGATTTTCAAAAGGATCTCATAGCTGAATACGATCGCGAGACCGCCAAGACACGCAAGATGCTGGAGGCGATTCCAGAGGGCGTCGATTTCAACTTCAAGCCTCACCCCAAATCCATGAGCCTGGGCCGTCTGGCCGGCCATTTAACGGACATGGTAGGCGACTGGGCCGCGCACTCGCTCGAGCTCGACAAGCTGGACTTCCCCGCCGATCACAAGTGGGAGCAGTATGTGCCGGCGAGCCGGGCGGCGCTGCTGGAAAAGTTCGACCAGGAACTGCCGCGCTCCCGCGCCGCGCTGGCCAGCACTACGGGCGAGAAATGGGACCAGAACTGGCAGTTCATCTTCGGCGGGCACGTGTGGATTGACGACCCGCGGCACCAGGTATTTCGTGATTTGGTGATCAGCCACATGATCCATCACCGCGCGCAACTGGGCGTTTATCTGCGGCTGCTGAACGCAAAGATTCCGGGGATGTATGGTCCGTCGGCGGACGAGATGTGAGAAAGGCAGGGAGCGAGGGAGCAAGGGAACAGGGGTCAGGGAGCTCGAGAACCCGCGTCTGAATCAGGCTCGGCTACTCTGGTTCCATGGGCTTTCCGTTCCCTCGTGTCTATCCGATACTGGATGCTTCGACGATCCCGAGTGAAAGGCGCGGCGAGTTTATGCATCGGCTGGGAAGCGAGCTCGCCCGCGCCGGCGTGACGCTGCTCGAATACCGGAACAAGACCGGCTCTGTGGAGGAGATTCTCGGCGACGCGCGGATTCTGCGTCAGGCTCTGCCTGCGCCGAAGATCAAGCTGATTCTCGATGATCGAGCCGATCTGGTTGAGCAGGTGGGATTTGACGGCGTGCACGTGGATGCGGGTGATGTCTCGCCCCAGGAGGCGCGGCGGCTCATAGGCCCCGAGCGCATCGTGGGAACGTTTGGCGGTCCTTTTGAACCGACCGGCCGGTTTGTGCCCGGCGTTCTCGAAGCGCCCGTGGACTATTGGGCCGTCGGACCGGTTTTTTCAACGGAAACCAAGCAGACGAGCAAGGCGCCGATTGGCGCGGAGGGCGTGCGGCAAATGCGCGTGCTCGCGGGTCCGGAGCGCATCCTGACGGCGGCGGGAGGGATCACGCTGGAAACGGCCAGCGCGGTTCTTGCCGCAGGCGCTTCGGCGATTGCCGTTTCAGCCGCAATTTTCCGTCGAGACGATCCGGCAGCGGAGTACCGGCGGTGGGTTGAGACGCTCGGATAGTGCGCTCCCACCCTTCGCAAGGGCGCGAAAAGGATTGGCATCCGGCGTAAAGGTAGAGCGCTCTGCTCCTGTGCGCGAAGGTGTGCGTAAAGAAAGCTGGAGACAGAGCGGAGATTTTCGGGTAAAACACTCTTCTAGTGGCGACCTCTGACCAAGCCCCTGCCTCCGAGTCTCCAACGCGCGCGCAGGCGCCGCAAATGGCGCAGACGCTGGGCCTCTTCAGCTCCACGGCCATCGTGATCGGGTCGATGATCGGATCGGGCATCTACATTGTGGATGCCGACATTGCCCGCGGCGTGGACTCGCCCGCGCTCTACTTGGGCGCGTGGATCGTGACCGGCGTGCTCACCATGATTGGCGCGCTGAGCTACGGCGAGCTGGCGGCCATGATGCCGCGCGCGGGCGGACAGTATGTTTACCTGCGCGAGGCGCTGGGGCCGCTATGGGGGTTTCTCTTTGGCTGGACGCTTTTCCTGGTGATTCAGACAGGGACGATCGCCGCGGTGTGCGTGGCGTTTGGCAAATTCCTTGGAGTCTTTTTCCCGTCGGTCTCCGCTACGCACTGGCTCTGGCACATTGCGCATGTGCCGGCGTGGCACGTGGGGCCCATGGTGCTCGGCAACATGGAGATCGGCGTGAACACGGCCAATCTTGCGGGAATCGCCGTGGTTGTGTTCCTGGCTATCGCCAATATCTTCGGATTGAAACTGGGCGCGGCGATCCAGAATATTTTTACTTCAGCCAAGGCGCTTTCGCTGGCGGCTCTGATCCTGCTCACGTTTACCGTGGGCGTGAACGCGACGGCATGGCGCGCGAACTTTGGCGCGGGACTGAGCCAGTTCTGGCGCAACGCAGGCTGGCACGCGCAGCACGCGGTGCAGGTGGGTATGGGCGGGCCTACAGCCTGGGTGAACCTGCTGGTGATTCTCGCCGTGGTGCAGGTAGGCTCGCTGTTCTCGGCCGATGCGTGGAACAACATCACATTCACCGCGGGCGAAGTAAAAACTCCCAAACGCAATCTGCCGCTCTCGTTGATCCTGGGCACGGGTTTTGTGCTCAGCGTGTATTTTCTGGTTTCGCTGGGGTACATGCTGGTGCTGCCGCTGCATGGTGATGCGGGCGGGGCGACGGCGATGGCGCGCGGCATCCAGCACGCGGCCGAAGATCGCGTGGCTACGGCGGTGCTGGGGCAGATTTTTCATACCGGCGGCGCCGCGCTGATGGCGGGCGCGATTCTTATTTCCACCTTCGGGTGCGCGAACGGGATGACGCTGGCCGGCGCGCGCGTCTACTACGCGATGAGCCGTGACGGGCTGTTCTTCAAGTCAGTCGGCAGGCTGCACCCGCGTTACAAAACGCCGGTGGCCGGGCTGCTGGTGCAGGGGGCGTGGACGGTGCTGCTGTGCGTTTCCGGCTCGTACAGCCAGCTGCTCGATTACATCATCTTCGCCGAGCTGGTTTTTTACATTCTCACCATCTCCTGCCTGTTTGTTCTGCGCGCGAAAAAGCCCGAGGCGTCGCGGCCCTACAAAGCTCTGGGCTATCCGGTTCTGCCCGCGCTTTACATCGTGATGGCGGTGTGGATTGGTGGGGTATTATTGCGGTACAAGCCGCAATACACGTGGCCGGGACTGGCGCTGGTTTTGCTCGGCATTCCGGTGTACTGGTTCCGATCGCGCCTGGCGGCGGCGCGGGGCGGGAACGCACGGGCGGGTTCGATTGGATAGAAATCCCGAATCAAGGCGGGATCGGGGCCGATCGAGGCATGGGCGCGAATCAAGCACAAAAGCAAGATAGATGAAGCACGAGGCGGGGAGGGAATAGATGCCGAGCAGATTGTTTGCCACCAAACCCATCAACGCGATACTGGCCGAAGCCAGCGAGGCCGGCGAGCACTGTTTGAAGCGCGCGCTGGGACCCATCAATCTGATCACGATTGGGATCGGCGGCATCATCGGCGCAGGCATCTTTGTGCTCACGGGTACGGCGGCAGCGCAGTTTGCCGGACCGGCTATTGTGATCTCGTACATTATCGCCGGCGTTGGCTGCATCTTTGCCGGGTTGTGCTACGCCGAGTTTGCTTCCATGCTGCCGATTGCCGGCAGCGCCTATACCTACGGCTACTCGACGATGGGCGAGATTGTGGCCTGGATCATTGGATGGGCGCTGGTGCTCGAATATGCCTTCGGCGCAGCCACCGTGGCTGTGGGATGGAGCGGGTTTGTGAGCAGCCTGGTGGGCTTCTTCGGCACGAAGCTGCCGTTCAACCCCACGCCGAAGCTTTCCTTCGCGCTCTTCGGACACGCCACGTCGGCGCAGGTGGACCTCTTCGCACTCACGGCGATCATCATCATCACCATCATTCTGGTTGTCGGCGTGCGCGAGTCGGCCAACTTTACCAGCACCGCGGTGATGATCAAAGTGTCGATCGTGCTGTTCTTTATCGGGCTGGCCGCGGTTTACGCGTTTGGAAACTGGTCGCACATGGTGGCCAACTGGCATCCCTTCATTCCGCCGAACAAGGGGCACTTCGGGCAATTCGGATGGTCGGGGATCATGCGCGGGGCGGGAGTGGTGTTCTTTGCGTATATCGGGTTCGATGCCGTCTCAACGGCTGCGCAGGAGGCGCGGAATCCGCAGAAGGACATGCCGTTCGGGATTCTGGGATCGCTGATCGTGTGCACCACGCTCTACATTTTTGTGGCCGGCCTGTTGACCGGGATCAAGCCTTACACCACGCTGAACGTGGCGGCGCCGGTGGCCGATGGCGCGGCCGCGATCGGCGTGCGCTGGGGCGTGCTGCTCATCGATCTGGGCGCCATTGCCGGGCTGGCTTCGGTGATGCTGGTGATGCTTCTCGGGCAATCCCGCGTGCTTTACACCATGTCGCGCGACGGACTGTTGTGGAACTGGGTGGGAAAGCTGCATCCGCGCTTCCGCACGCCCTATCTCACCTCCATTGTGGTGGGCGCCCTGGCGGCATTCCTGGCGGCGTTCTTTCCCATCACGCTGCTGGGCGAGCTGGTAAGCCTGGGCACGCTGCTCGCGTTCACCATCGTAAGCCTGGGCGTGTGGGTGCTGCGCGTGCGCCATCCTGAACTGCATCGACCGTTCCGGACTCCGCTGGTGCCGCTGGTGCCAATCTGCGGCATGATCGTATCGCTGGCGCTGATGTTCTCGCTGGACCGGCCGGCGTGGATCGGCTTCGGGAGTTGGCTGATCTTCGGACTCATTATTTATTTCGCGTATAGCCGCAAGCACAGCAAGGTTCAGCTGGCCTTGGCAAATGGGCCGACGAAGGAGCCGGACCCGGCGTTGAGCCGCTAAGCGGCGCAGCCCTCGCCCCGCGAAGCGCCTTGCCATTTCCCCAGGAAGTGAACTAAACTAAGTGGACTTAGTTTACCCGGCGAGGCGTTATGCGCACATTCAATATTCACGAGGCCAAGACCCATCTCTCCCGGCTGGTGGACGAGGCCGAGAAGGGAGAGCCGTTTGTGATCGCCAAGGCGGGCAAGCCCAAGGTGAAAGTGGTGGCGATCGATGCGCCCAAGGCAAAGCGGAAGCGGCGCATCGGATTCATGAAGGGCGCTTATACCCTTCCGGATAACTTCATTGAACTCGACAAGAAGCTGGATAAGGAGATTGAGGAACTGTTTCTGGGTAAAGGCAGGAAATGAAGTTTCTCCTCGACACGCATTTCCTTCTCTGGCTGCCGATCGATCATGGCGCCATCCCTTCAGCAGCCCGGAGATTGCTTGCCGATCCCGGCCATGAGTTTTTCTTCAGCGCAGCGAGTTTGTGGGAGATCGCGCTGAAGAGGGCGCGCTTTGGCAGCGGATTCGGATTCGAACCCCGGGAAGTCCGCCGGCATTTCAAGGAGAACGGCTACGGAGAGCTGCCGGTCAAAGGCGAGCACGCGGTTGCCATCGATTCACTTCCGCCCATACACAAAGATCCCTTCGACCGCCTCCTGATTGCGCAGGCGATGATCGAAGGGATCACGTTGCTTACCGCGGACGGGACGATTGCGCGCTATCCGGGCCCCATCCGGAAGGTGTAGAGGCTTCTTACGCTGTCGTCCGCGCGCACAGCTCATCAAAGGCGCGCACCAGCTCTTCGGCGATCATCTGCGCCGTGGCCTGCTCAATGACGTAGCGCTGCATGAGGTACACCAGCTTGCCGTCGCGCAGAATGGCGATGGCAGGCGAACTGGGCGGATTGCCTTCAAAATAGCTGCGCACGCGCTCGGTGGCTTCGCGATCCTGGCCGGCGAAGACGGTGATCTTGTGATCGGGCTGGCTGGCGGATTGCGCCAGCGCCAGGCGGACGCCGGGCCGCATCT
>JASHTS010000155.1 GCA_030040425.1 Acidobacteriaceae bacterium
CCGGTTCTGGTGCGGGAGTGGATGGCGCACCACCAGGGAATGTCTCTGCTGGCGATCACCAATCTGCTCCATGACAACGTGGTGCAACACTGGTTCCACGAGAATCCATTGGTGCAAGCAACGGAGTTGCTGTTGCACGAAGTGCCGGTGAGCAAAGCCGTGCTCAAGGCGAAGCTGGCGGAGTTTGCGCCGATCCATGCAGCCTAGGTTCCCGGCACCCTCGAAGAGCGCCGGGGCTGGATCGAAGATCGAAACTAAGGCTGCACTTTGATCAGCGCGAGCGTGTTCGGGGTTAGAGTCAATTGGAGCTGGTCGCGCGTGAGGCGCGTCTCTTCAGGAGGCGGGAGCGCAGTTTCGCGGTTCAGCTCATCCACCTGCGCGGGCGTGGGGTCGAGCGGCGAGCCCATGGCCGCATATTCCTTCAACACATTGCCGTGATCGGAGTCGACGCGCTCGATGCTGACGTGGGCACTCGCGGGCAGGTGCGCGAAATCGAGATCGAGAGTGGTGGTTGCGCCCTGCTGGCCAGGGTCGACAAGATTCCAGGCGGCGACGATGAGATCGCCCTCCGCATCTTTGGTCACGATGACATCGTCCGCGGCATTCGCGATGCGCTGGTTTCCAAGCTGGTGCAGAAGGCCGTAGGCGTAATAGTCGGGCTTGTTGATTCCACCCTTGGCGCGCAGACCGAACATGCCGACGAACGGCTTGGCAATGGGGCCGCCTTCTTCGAAGACATCGGAAAACGTCCAGAATGACATCATGTTGACGAGGCCATCGCACTGGCGCACGGTGTTGGCGATCGCGGGGCCCATGAAGATGGTGTCGCGCGCGCCGAGCATTCCCTGGGTATTCCATTCCGTGAGAAAGAGCGGGAGATCGGGCGTTGCGGAGGACTTGACTTGATCTTTGACTTTGGCGAGCGCGCGGCAGACGCGCTCATCCATGGGGACAGGCTCACTGGTTCCGAAGAGATTTTCGACGGTGTCGTCAGCATAGGCATGGGTGGAGACAAAGTCGACGGGGACGTGATTCTCCGAAGTGAACTTGAGAAAATCCGGAATCCAGGCAGCGGCCGCGGTCGCCGGACCGCCCACACGCAGGCGCGGGCTGACGCTTTTGAGGGTGCGCGCGGTGTGCGCATAGAGGTCGAAGTAGGATTGCTGGCGCGGGATGCCATCCCAGAAGTCGATGTTGGGCTCATTCCACACTTCGAAGTACCACTGCGAGACTTCGTCGATGCCGTAGCGATCGACGAGATGCTGGGCAAAGTGGCGGATGAGATCGTCCCAGGCGTCCAGGCTCTTCGGCGGCGAGACGTTCTGCTTGTACCAGAAGGCGTGCAGCGCATCGGGATTGAAAGCGAGCTTCTTGGGCATGAAGCTGATCTCGACGAAGGGGCGCACGCCGTTCTTCAGGAGGCCGTCGTAGATCTGATCGACGTAGGCGAAGTTATAGACAGGCTGGCAGTGATCGTCGAGGTTGTAGACACCGTTTTCGTCATCAAGGATGGCGTGGAAGCGCACGTACTTGAAGTCGGCCACCTGCTTGACGGCGCGCAGATCGTTGCGGTAGCTCTCACGCAGGCTGAGATTGGCGCGGCCGGAGCCGAACATCTGCTCCCAGAAATGCGGAAACGGAGTGGTGGGCGCCTGGGCGTCGATGTGCACGGTTTCCTGCGTGCTGGCGTAGGGAGCGGCGGCGAGAAAAAGGGAAAGCGCGAAAATGGTCCGGCGCAGGAAATTCACTTGTGGCATGAAAGGATCCTTTCGTATTCTTCGATGAATTGTCGGTTGCCACAGCATACGAGAAGAGAGCGTTGGGGACTGCCGTTGGCGGCAGTCCCCGCGCAGATGAAAGATTGATTCAGTCGGAGATCAAGGTAAGGAGATGCGTGGATTCCACGGGTCAGAAGCTGAAGCGGGCCTGGAAGTCGACGTCGCGCGCGCCCAGCGCGCCACTGGCCTGGCCAAGACCCGAATTGGCGATGTTGGTGCTGATGGTGCTGGGGTTGATGTTCAACAGATTAAAGACGTTGAGCATGTTGGCCTTGATTTCGAGTCTGGCATTTTCGCCCAGGAGCCGCGTATCGGGGAAGCCGAAGGCTTTGGCGACGTTGAGATCGACATCCCTGTACCCGGGGCCAGGAAAGGAGTTGCGGACGACTCCCGGAGGAGGGATGTAGCCGGTCGGCACCTCTCCGAAACTGGTCGCGATGGCATCGTCGTAGTTCGCGACGGTGAAGTAGTTATCGGAGAATTGGTCATTGCTCGTTCCGGTGTTGACAGTGCCTGGATTGGGGAAGTTGCTTCCGGTCTTGAAGGCATCATTGCTGGTGCTCTTGCCGCCTCCTCCGAGATAGATCGGACGCAAGTTGGTGTATTGATAGCAGCCAAAGCAGTAAAGCGAGTTAGGCCCGACATTGAAGACCGGGGTCCACCCAAAGCCGGAGTGAAACGTCGCGATGCCGCCGAGCGACCATCCGCCAACGGCTTTTTCCATCCAATTGTGCTGCCCGTGGAAGATCACCGGCTGCCAGACTCCAAACACCTTGAAGGCGTGGTTGATGTCAAAATCCGACCGGCCGTAGGAGTATGCGGGATGATAGAGGTAGGCGTCCTCAGAGTACGGGCCGGAGTCTGTATCCATGCTGTGCGCCCAGGTGAATTGCGCTTCGGCATAGAAGGTGTGGGAGAACTGATGCTTGAGTCCGGCGAGCATCATATTGTTGGCCGACCAGCCGCCGCTGCCAAAGATGCCGATGCTGTTGAGAAGAGGGTTCAACGGCACGCCTCGAATCTCTCCCAGAGCGTAAGCGTTGTAGTTGTAAAGCAAATGGCGGCCAACGCTGCCCTCATAGCCAAGGTTTGCGATCATCGCGTGGCCCAGATCGTACTCAGCCTCCAGCGAGTAGTGTTCGGCGTACTCGGTGGGCAGGTTGGCGGGCATGGCGCTCCGGCCAACGCCGCCTACCACCTGTGTGGGCAGACCGGCGGAGTTAAACGAGGTGATTGCGTTCTTATTGGCCGGGTAACCGTAGATGTTGGTGGGGCTGCTGGAAACTGCGTAAATGATATTGGGGTTGATGCTGGTTGGGCCTGAGCTGGAACCGGGGATGCCATTCTCGCCGGGCGAGTTGGCGTCATCATTGTTCGCGTTGGCAATCTGCTCCTCGTTATAGTTCAAGCCGAAGCCGCCGCGAACCACCATCCTGTTTCTGAGGAGGTCAGGACTCCAGTTGAAGCCAAGCTCCGGTCCGAAGTTCAGCTTTTGCGCGTTCCAGGCGCCTACGCCGGTGCGTATGGAAATTCCCGTCAACAGGCTGGAGCCGCTGCCGAAGGTTAGCACTCCCATGTTCTTGTCTTTGTCGGTGAGCGGTCCGAAGTAAGAGTAGCGCAGTCCTGCGGTCAGAGTCAGGTTCGGGCGCACTTTCCAGTCGTCCTGGTAGAAGATCCCGAGAATGTCTTCGCGATTGTCGTTGCGGTAGCCGCCGGGAAAGCCGGTGGTGGCCTGAAAGCCGCCGCCTTCCGCCTCCGGAGCATCGTTCATGAAGTCCCAAAGGTTGTAGAAGGTGTAACTCGGCGCTCCGAGCGGAGCGTTCAAGTAGTACAAACGGGTGAGATCGAAGCCGAACTTCATGGTGTGCGTGCGCAGGACCTTGGTGGCGACATCTTTGTAGCTGTACGTCCATTGGTCGTAGATGGCCGGGGCGCCAACGCTCAAAGAGCCGATGCTGATATTCCCGATGGTGGTGACGACATCCTGCGGAAGGCCGAATGGAGCCTGGGGATTGCTGGTCAATTCGTTGTAACGCCAACCTGCCGCATTGGCGCGGGCTTCATTCAGGAAGGTCGGCGAGAAGGTGTGGTTCCAGATCAGCGAGAAGGCATCGTTGACCTGGGAATGATGGAATATGTCGTAGCCGTACCCGCCCCTATACGTGGTCAACGTGTCGGGGACCCAGTAAATGGCGAAGCTGGCGTGATCGCGGTTGGTAAGATCGGCATCAAGACGGCCATTGAACTGCCTGAAATCCGTGCTTGTCGGGTTGCTGAGGGCATATTCCGCGATATCGGCGGTGGTGGAAAGTCCGCTGCCGACGCCGGGAGAGGAGGCGCTGACATAGCTGAGGTCTTGGGTGCCGAGGCCGGTCGTGAGCGGCGAACCAATGTTGAGGCCTTGCCCCGCAATGGTAGTGCAGTATGGACCCGAATCGGGTGAGCTTGGCAGCGCGAGTCCGGCGTCGTTGCAGTTGGCTGTGCCAACCACGGTGCCCAGCACGGATGCCTTGGGGAAATTCAGATAGGTGGAGGCGATGCTGCCGGAGGGCGCCAAGCCTGCCAGCGCTGAGGTCGTATACCAGCCGGTGCTGGTTGTGGGAGTGTTCTCGCTTTGTCCCTCGTAGGCGAAGAAGGCAAAAACCCTGTTCTTCCAGATCGGACCGCCGAGGCTGCCGCCCATCTGGTTATAACGGTCCGAGTCCCTGAGAAGGAGACCTGGGCGAGCCGCGCCGGGCGCAGCCGAAGCAGCCCCGTTCCAGCGCTGGTAGGCGTCCAGTCCCGGACGGGTGATCTGCGCAAAAATGCTGCCGTGAATCTCGTTGGTTCCGCTCTTCGAGGTAATTTCAGTCATGGCGCCGTTGAAGCGGCCCTGCTCCGCATCGTAGGCATTGGTGACGATCTGGATGTTGCCGATGGAATCCTCACTGGGAGTGATGACGGTCGCTCCGCCCCAGACGGCGCTCACGGTGCTGATGCCGTCGACGGTGATGCCGTTATTTTGAAACTGGCCGCCGTTGGTGTTGGCCGAAGGGCCGTTCTCCGTTGCGAAGATACTGCTGGTATTGCCTAAATTGCCTCCGCCGCCCGAGGAGGCTCCCGACTGCGTCCCCGGCGCCTGGAATCCGTTGCCGCTGCCCTGGTGCGATCCATCGGCCAGGGTGCCGGGAGCCAGCTGGATGAGGCTGGTCGCGTCGCGCTCGAAGACCGGCATCTGCTGGATTTCGGTCTCGGAAATGGTCTGCGTGGTGTCCGCGGTTTCCCGGTCGAGGGCCGGGGTGGTGGACGCGTCGACCGTGACCGTTTGCGAGGAGCCGCCCACTTCCATCTGGACGTTGAGCGAGTTGGGCTGTTCGGGGATCAGCTGCAAGTTGTCCAGAACCTTCTTCTGGAAGCCGTCCCGTTCCACCGTAAGCGTGAAGTGATCGGCGGGGAGGGCGTCAAAGTTGAAGATTCCTTCACCGTTGCTGGTGCGCACCAACGTTTGGCCGGTGGCGAGATCCTTGAGCGTGAGGGTTGCTCCCGGGATCACTGCGCCCTGCGGGTCGGTTACTGTGCCCTGGATCGAGGTCCGATACTGCGCGCGCGCGCCGGCAACGAAGAAGACGAAGGCGAACCCGAAGAAGAACGCGAAACGGACTACCTGGTGGAGACGAAGATGACGGGCGCGCATCCCGGCCGGGAGGCTGAGGGGGAGTGACATACGCATTCTCCTTATCGATTGTTCGGGTGCAACGAACTGCTCGTGCGCAGATCGAATCAGATCCAGGGCCCCTTGCGACACGAGGCTGCAGGGGTGAGTCGGAACGGCCTTCGCTGCTTGCAACCTGACGGGAGACTTGGGGTATGCGGGGTGCTTCAGCTCCCAGAGCAAGATGCTTCACCAGCTCACTGACCTTCTTGAAAATCGCAGTGCCAGACTTCTCTTGACGCGCGGCGCGAAAACGCGAACTCTACCGCGAATGCTTTGATGCAGGAACCGGCAGAAATGTGACTTGCCCGGGCTACGTCCGGCATCGCCTTGGGGCAAAGGCAGTCGGCAGGCGAGCGAACCCGGCCGGATTTATAATGCTTCTTACCGACCCGTGACACTCAAGATGAGTGGGAGCGATCTTGTGCGAACCGGCCGGCGATTGCGATCGGACGCCGGGCGCGGTTTGATGGGTGCAGACATGGAGAATTTCTCGAAAGGGCAAATGAATCGCCTGGTACGCGAAAAGCTCGAGGAAGGCTGCGCGGTGGTGCAGGAGGTTGCCCGGGATGCGGCGTTGCAGGCGATTCTGGCCGATGCGGCAGCGGCGACCGCCGCGGCACTCAAGCGGGGCCATAAATTGATGGTGGCCGGCAACGGCGGCAGCGCAGCCGACGCGCAGCATCTGGCGGCCGAATTCGTGAGCCGCCTGGTGGAAGACCGGCCTGCGATGCGCGCCGTGGCGCTGACCACGGACACCTCGATCCTGACTGCGGTCGGCAACGATTATGGCTATGAGCGCGTGTTCGCAAGGCAGGTTGAGGCGATCGGCCAGAGGGGCGATGTATTCATGGGCATCTCCACTTCAGGCAATTCACCCAACGTGCTGCGCGCTCTGGAGCTGTGCCGGGAGACGGGCATCGCAACCATCGGATTGACGGGAGGAACGGGCGGCAGGATGGGGCCGCTGTGCGACTACCTCATCGTCATTCCTTCCAAGGTGACGATGTATATCCAGCAGGCGCACCTGGCGCTCGAGCATATTTTTTGCCTGATGGTGGAGCTCCATATCTTTGGCGCACGCGAGGCCACAGAGGCCATAGCCGCAGCGGCTTTGCGCCGGGCCTGAAACAGAGCGGAGGAAGCCTTGGAATTGACCTCGTCCCGTCGAATTGACGAGCTCAAACATCGCATTGAAACCCGCGAAGCGCGCATCGGGATTGTCGGCATGGGCTACGTGGGCCTGCCGCTGGCACTCCTGTTCAGCGAAGAACGCTTCAAGGTGACGGGATTCGACATCGATCCGGCCAAGGTGGAGACGCTGAACGGCGGCGGGTCGTACATCGTGCGCATTCCGGGAACCGAGATTCAACTGGCGCAGCAAAACGGCTTCCGGGCTACGGCCGATTACAGGGAAATTGCCCAGATGGATGCGGTTCTCATCTGCGTGCCTACGCCGCTCGATGAGTACCATGAGCCCGATCTGAGCTTTGTGGCCGGGACGGTGCGGAGCATTGCGCCGCACCTGCATGAAGGCCAGCTGGTGATTCTGGAGAGCACCACTTATCCGGGAACCACGGAGGAGATTGTGGTGCCGCTTCTGGAAAGCGGCAACCAGGCAGGATTGCGCGCGGCCCGGGACGCGACGAGCACGGGTTTTTACGCGGCCTTTTCGCCGGAGCGGGAAGATCCCGGCAACGACTCGATTGCGCGGCGCGATATTCCCAAGGTTGTGGGCGGCTGCGGTCCCGTGGCGCTCGAGCTTGCGTGCGCCGTCTACCGCTCGATATTCAACCGCACGGTTCCGGTCTCCTCGCCGGCGGCGGCGGAGATGACGAAACTGCTCGAGAACATCTACCGCTGCGTCAACATCGCGCTGGTGAACGAGCTCAAGCAGCTGTGCATGCGCATGGGAATCGATCTTTTTGAGGTGATTGAAGCCGCAAAGACCAAGCCGTTCGGGTTCCAGGCTTTCTATCCAGGTCCCGGGTTGGGAGGCCATTGCATTCCCATCGATCCGTTCTACCTTTCATGGAAGGCCAAACAGTTCGACTTTCACACGCGCTTTATCGAGCTGGCCGGCGAAGTGAATATCGGCATGCCCTATTTCGTAGTCGAGAACGTGATCGAGGCGCTGAGCCGGCGCTCGAAGGCTCTCTGCGGCTCGCGAATTCTCGTTCTCGGGCTCGGCTACAAGCGGGACATCGACGACCTGCGCGAATCACCCTCGCTCACGATCATCGAGCTCCTCAAGAAGCGCGGCGCGACTGTGGAATACAACGATCCGTTCTTTCCTTCGGTGGGCCGGGGGCGCAAGTATGCGCTCAATATGGCCAGCACTCCGCTCGAGGCGATTCCGGAGTTCGATTGCGTCGTGATCGCAACCGATCACTCGCAGTACGATTACCCGGCCATTGTCTCCCAGGCGCAATTGGTTGTGGATACGCGGAACGCGACCCGCGGCATGGAAGCGACAAATATCGTCCGGTGCTAGAGCGGCGTGACGGCGTTGACGGCGACAACCGATAAAATCCCACAGAAACGGCCATTTCTCCGGATGGCCGGAAGAACGAAATGAAAGTCGCGATCATCGGCGGCGGCATTGTCGGCTTAGCCAGTGGATTGAGGCTGCTCGAGCGGTATCCGGCGATCCAGCTCTTACTTCTCGAAAAAGAAGACGGACCGGGCCGGCACCAGAGCGGGCACAACAGCGGAGTGCTGCACTGCGGGCTCAACTACAGACCGGGCTCGAAGAAGGCGCGGATGGCCGTCGAGGGCATCCGCAAGATGGTTGCATTCTGCCAGCAGCACCATGTTCCGTATGAGCAATGCGGGAAGACGGTGATTGCGACGGAGCAGGAAGAGATTCCGCGTCTGGTTGAATTGTTCGAGCGCGGCACGGCGAACGGCCTGAAGGGGCTGGAGCTGCTATCGCCGGAACAGATTCGTGCGCATGAGCCGCATGCTGCGGGAGTGAAGGGTCTTCGCGTGCCCGAAGAAGGAATCGTCGATTATCCCGCCGTTACGCGGGCGATGCTTGCCGAAATCCGCGGGCTGGGCGGCGAGGTGCGGTTCTCCTCGAAGGTTACCGGGCTGAGAGAAGCAAACGGCTGGCGGATCGAATCGACGAGCGGCGACTATGCGGCCGACTTCCTGATCAATTGTGCCGGCCTTTACTGCGACCGCATCAGCAGAATGGCGGGCAATCGCGACGAGGCGCGCATTGTGCCGTTTCGCGGCGAGTATTACCGGCTGAAACCGGAGCGCCAGCACCTGGTTCGCCATTTGATCTATCCGGTTCCCGATCGAAAATTTCCGTTTCTCGGCGTGCATTTCACGCGCATGATTCACGGCGGCGTGCAAGCGGGTCCGAACGCCGTGCTTGCGTTTGCGCGGGAGGGGTACCACTTGAGCGACTTTTCGGTGCGTGACCTGGCGGAAACGGCGGCATACGGGGGATTCTGGCGGTTTCTTGCGCGGCATCCTTCGATGTGCTGGGAGGAATTTCACCAGTCCCTCAGCAAGGCGCAGTTTTGCCGCGCGTCGCAGCGCCTGGTCCCGGAGGTGCAAATAGAGGATCTTGAACCGGGAGGAGCCGGCGTGCGGGCTCAGGCTTTAGCGCCGGCAGGCGAGCTGCTGCAGGACTTCTATTTCGTTCGGCAGGCTCGAGCGCTCCACGTGCTCAACGCGCCCAGCCCGGCCGCAACTGCAAGCCTTGCGATTGCCGATGAAGTGATCGACATGGCCAAAGATGCCTGGGAAGCGTGATGCATTTCGTATGCGGGTGAATCGGCCGCGGAGAGCCGCTAAGGGATGGAGACGCTGGCCATGTTGGAGGGGACGCTTTCGTTGCCGGAGGCGTCGACGCTTTCGACGATGTAGTCGTAGGTCTGGCCGTCCTGAATGTTGTTGGTGTCTGTGTACTCGAGCTCACCGCTGCTGCTGACCGAGCCCATGAGGGCATAAGCGGAGCTGCCGCTGGGCGAGCGGTAGATGTTGTAGCTGGCTACCGGGTCGGGCGAGCTGGAAGGAGCGTCCCAGGTGACCTGAACTTCATATCCAGTGCCGGAGGCGCCCGTGCCGGTGAGGGCGATGGCCGCGGTGGGGTTGGTGGAAGAGTTGCTGGAGACGGTCAGTTCGCCGGTTGCGGCGCCTGCCGTGGTGGGATCGAATTCCACGCTCAGGGTTGCGGTGGGGTTGGTGGTACTCAAGGTCAGCGGGAAGCTGGCTCCGGAGAAGCTGAATCCCGTGCCGCTGATGGTCACGGAGCTGACGGTGACGGGAGCGGCGCCGGTGGAGGTTAGGGTCACCGATTGCGTGGCCGTAGTATTCAGGTTCACGTCGCCGAAGGCGATGCTGGTGGCGTTGACGGTCAGCGTGGCCACATAGGCATCCAGTTCCAGAGAAAATGTTTCGGATACGGTTCCGGCGCTCGCTTTGAGCGTGACTGCCTGGGCGGTGGAGACGGCTGAGGCCGAAGCAGAGAAGCCGATGCTGGTTGAGCCGGCGGGCACGCTGACCGACGAGGGTACGGTGACGTCGGCGTTGCTGCTGGTCAGGCTGACCGTAAATCCGCCGCTCGCCGCGGCAGTGTTGAGCGTGACTGTGCAGGAATCGGTCGTTGTCCCGGTGAGGGAGGAATTGGTGCAGGAGAGCCCGGTGAGGGTGGGTACCACAGCATCCAACAGGAGTGAGAAGCCCTCCGTGGCGCTGCCGGCGCTTGCCGTCAACGTGGCGGTTTGCGTGGTGGTGACAGAGGAAACGGTGGCGGAGAAGCTTCCTGTGGCCGAACCGGCGGTCACGGTGACGGTGGAAGGAACTGCAACTGCGGTGTCGCTGATGGCGAGGTTGACCGTGAACCCGCCGCTCGCAGCGGCTGCGTTGAGTGTCACTTTGCAGGGATCGGTACCCGAGCCGGTCATGGATGCATCGGTGCACGAGAGGGCGGTGAGAACCGGCACTCCGGTTCCGGTGAGGCTAACTGCGTTGGAAGAGGAGGAATCGCTCGCGATTGTGAGCTGGCCGGTGACGGCGCCGGCCAACGAAGGATCGAACTGAACCGTCAACGTGGTGGAATCGCCGGGACTCAATGTCAACGGAAGTGTGGGCGCAGAAACGCTAAATCCTGTCCCGGAGACCGTTGCCGCAGTGATGGTCACGGCGGCAGCGCCGGTTGAACTAACCGTAAGAGTCTGCGCGACCGCTGAGTTCACAGCCTCATTGCCGAAGGTCAAACTGGTGGCGCTCAGAGTGAGCGAGGGGTTGGCCACCTCTACTTCCACGTCGGTGGAGTCGGACACGCCTCCGGTGCTGGCGGTGAGAATCACGCTCAGCGGCGAAGCGACCTGTGAAGCCGTGATCTGAAAGCCGGCGCTGGTTGTGCCTGCGGCAACCGTTATCGACGCCGGCACGGAGACCGCCGCGCTGCTGCTGGAGAGATCCACCAGCGTTCCGCCGCTCCCGGCCGCCGCGCTCAGGCTCACCGAACAGGCATCGGTGCCCAATTCAGGGATTGAGCTGCTGTTGCAGGTGAACGCGCTCAACACCGGGGCAACCGTGAGCCCCGTGCCGCTCAACCCCACCACGGAGGTCGCATCGCTGGTTGCGTTGGTGGTAATCGTCAGTTGTCCGCTTGCCGCTCCGGCCGCAGTAGGATCAAAGTCCACGCTCAGGGAGTACGTTCCACCGGCCGCGGCCACCGTGATGGGCAAGGAGCTTGGCGCTTTCGCCGTGAATCCGCTGCCGGTGACATTGATGGCGGAGATTTGAACCGGAGAGGAGTTCAGGTTGACAAGCTGAACGCTCGCGGTTGCCGTCTTGCCCACCGATACCGAACCGAAGCTCAGGCTGCCGGGAGATATCTGGAGTCCGCTGGTAACTGCGCCGGTTATCGAGCCGCCTCCGCAGCCTGAGAGCGCCAGGACCAGCCACGGGAAAACGATCACCAGCGGCCAAGCAAGCCGTCCGTTGCGCCGCGACAGAATCGAAGTCGAGGGTACTCGGCCACCTTTCAGTGACGAGCATCCCTTCGCTGAAGACACGATTCCATGCGCAGGCTTGGGGCCCAATGGAGGACAAGCCAACTCGAACATCTCTTACGCCTCAAAAAAAGCATTCAGGGCAACTGAGATTCTGCAGAGTCCGAAAACTGCTGTTTTGTAAAGACTAAAAGGGAGTATAGCATGCGAGAGCGGGGTGGATTACCATCAAAGGTTACTTCGGTGCAATGCCTGCATATGACGATCTATATGACAGAAACTAAGCATTTTATGTTGAGTATCGCTGCTGGAGCTTTCGAGTCTCGGCGGTGATTTCCACAGCGCGGAAGAACCGCCTCGTCCTGTTCAACGGCAAGTGGTAACAGATTGCTAGTTACCCTCATACCAATCTGTGGCAGGAAATCGCATCTCTTGTAACTTGGGCGATTAGAATGAAAAACATCAAGTCATTTTGCGACGCACACGGAATCGACTGTGACCGGTTCGCGCATGTAACTCGAGGTTCGGGCGTCTCACTAACTCTCACGATTCGCAGTTAGTTCCGATGTCTGCGCAGTTTGTAGAAATGCTCGCCGATCTTTCGGCGGAAGTCACGCAAATGTGGCGGAGGGAAAGTTCGAAACTGAGGAAAAGTCGATATTACTCGTGCGGATTACTGTAGTTCCGTTGACAGTGAAGATACTTGCAATGATGATTAACTTACTAATGCAGAGCGCGGTCAGAGAGTTTTCGACTGCTGCGGACGGGCGATTCTCAAACTAGGCTCGAGTGTGACTTGCAGCAAGACCGCTTGATGAGACATGACTATCTACTCTGATCTCCCGAGGGTAGCTTAGGTGCTCGTACAGTACGAAGTTCGGAGACTATCCGGTCTCGGTAAACAGTCTGACTGATCGAATGCGACAAGCGGCAAGAGCCGTTCCGTGCATCTTGCGCAGCATTTCGTGAGTATTTCCCGTTGGATGGTATGTTATCCCTGAAACTGCGCGGCCCAACGAAGGTCGGGGACGATCATCAATATTCTTCACTTCCCCTCCCTGAACGAGTAAGTTGCTTGTGCTAACTTGCAGGCTTTGCCCAGGGACCCCGAGAAGAATGTGGTTCCACGCCAAGCCCGCTGTTGTTGTGTTGAAGGTGTCTTGTGAGTTCTTTCCTGTTGGTTCTTGCCGTGGTTCAAGAGGTGGAGGTGCGCTCGCTCGCAAGGGCGATTTGCGAACGCGCCGGTCATCGATTGATTGAGTGCGACTCTTACCGGCAAGCGCAGGCGCTGCTGAAGAACGGACTTTCTCCTGACGTCTTGCTGCTCGGCTCGCCGGCGTCGGAATCGATCGAAGCCGAGCAATGCCGCGCACTCATGAAATCGGCGCCCGTAAACAAGATTTGTATCTATGCCGGACTAGGTGGGGAGTTACTACAAAAACAGGCAGCCGAACTGGGTGTGAGGCACATGCTGGAAAGCCCGGTGTCGCACGGTGAGCTGCAAGCGATAATTCATCAATTCACTCTGCAACGAATTGGTCAAAAAGCCAGTGACGAGGTTCCCTTAATGGGCGCGGGCGGCGCGCTATCGAAACCGAGCATTCCTGAAGATATGCCGGGGCTTCCGTATATCGAGGAGCTCGGCGGGGCTCATTTCTTCCTTGCCGCATCGCCCCGGATGCTGGAGATCCATCGCCAGATAAAGCTGCTCGCGGCAACCGACGTCAACGTTCTTATACTGGGTGAGAGCGGCACGGGTAAGGAAGTTATTGCTCAACTTATTCACCGTAACTCGCCTCGCGCCCAGAAGAAGTTCATTAAAGTAAATTGCGCAGCATTACCCGCCGAGCTGCTCGAAAGCGAGTTATTCGGGCACAGGCAGGGCGCATTTACCGGCGCGATCAAGGATCACCCTGGAAAATTCGAGCAGGCAGACGGCGGCACGCTTCTGCTTGACGAAATCGGGGAAATCGGCGTCCAGATACAGGCGAAATTGCTTCATGTTCTCCAGGATGGGCAATTCGCGCGGCTCGGCGGCCAGGGCTGCACCAAAGTGGATGTTCGGGTTCTCGCAGCGACCAATCTTCAGATGGACGATGCCTTGCTCGAAAAGACCTTCCGCGAGGATCTTTATTACCGGCTAAGTGTCTTCACCATTCATGTGCCCCCCTTGCGGGAGCGGTGCGAGGAGATCCCCTATTTTATAGAAGAAACCATTCGCCGCGCGCCGGCCGCGCTGAGGGGCGGGTTCGAGTGCGCGGTGCCGTCGCGTTTACTGGACGCGGCTCTTCTCTACGATTGGCCGGGAAATTTCCGCGAACTGCACAACTTTATTACGCGCACGATTATTCTGCGCGATGGAGATGCAGCGGTGAGGGAATTGGAGACAAAAATCGAGAGCCGGCACCGGTCGTTGCGATCGGCACGCGCAGAAAACACTCCGGCGAAAGGTTCAGGGATGAGGTCTGTTGTCCGCGACCTGAAGGATCGCACCGAGATGCAAATGATTCAGGATGCGCTCGAGGCCTCAAGATGGAATCGCCGCCAGGCGGCGCAGTTCCTAAACATAAGTTATCGCGCTCTGCTTTATAAGATCCAGCAACACCGTCTAACTCCAAGGGCGCGCAATGTAAGTGGCGCATCGGTTATCGACTAACCTGGAGAGGATAGGGCTTCGTTTAAGTCGACATAACTTGCGTTGCCAGGCGGCCGAGACGGCGCGTGCTTGGATCGATTTCTGGAAGGGCGGCAGCCTTCCGGCCAGTGAGTGGGAGCGGTGGAAGGCTCCTCTCGAATTCCGGTTCAATGTGCGGTTCTGTTTGAGGAGTGAGTATGCAGCGGTCTGGTACAAAGTATGCAAGAGTTTGCACACTTTGTACCACAGACAAATCGGCGAGTGAAGAGTAGGATAAAACCCTAAAAAACAAGGCGAAATCGGCAAATTAATTGCAAAGAATTTCACCCATATCTTGCCCGCGGCCAGCGATTTGGCCAGTGCCGTGCAAAAGATCAAACCGAGTCTGTTGGAGACCGATGTCCACCCATCTGCAGCAAGGCTTTCAGGTGGATCCCGCCGATCTGCCGAGTGAAGCAGTGATCTTCGGGAGTACGCCCGCCATGTGCGAAGTGCGCAGCAAGATCGCGCGCGTGCTGGACACCGATTTTCCTGTCCTCCTCGAGGGCGAGCGCGGGACCGGCAAAGACCTGGTGGCCCGGTATCTTCATGCGCGATCGAGCCGGAGGGAAGGGCCTTTCGTCAAGCTGAGCTGCGCGGCGATTCCGCAGCGGCTGCTGGAGAGCGAGCTTCTGGGATCGGAAGAGGCATCAGCCCACGGAAAAAGCGAGAAGGCTGGATTGATCGAGATCGCGGAGGGCGGCACGCTTTTTCTCGATGAAATTTCGGAGATGGGTTCGATTCTGCAAAGGAAGCTTCTCCATCTTCTGTGGGACGGGCGTTTTTTCCGCGCCGGAAGCCGGGAGGAGAGGCAGGCAAACGCGCGCATTATCTGCGCCACGAACATCAGCCTGGCGTCAGCCGTGAAGAAGGGAACCTTCCGCAAGGACCTGTTCAGTCAGATGGACGTCATGTGCTTCCGCTTGTCCGCGCTGAGAAGTCGGAAGGCAGACATTCCGCAGCTCTGGGAGTTTTTTGCCGAGAAGCTCGCGAGGAGATTTGGAAAATCGGCGCCGAAATTAACGCCGGCGATCCTGCATGTGCTGGAACAATGGCATTGGCCGGGCAATCTGTGCGAGCTGGAGAACTGCATTGCGCGGGTGATCATCCTCGGCGACGATCTGGCGATCGGCGAGGGATTCCGGCGACGGAAGGTCCCGGCGAACCCGGGCAATGGCCATGCCGAGCGGGGTGGGCGCCTGAAAGCGGCTACGCGCCAGTTGGCGGCCGAGGCAATGATTCTGCAGGTCCTTCAGGCAAATCGCTGGAATCAGCGAAAAGCGACAGAAGAATTGAAACGGGGCTACCGCTCCCTTCTCTATAGGTTAAGAAAAGCCGGCATCGTGCATCGGCCGCGAAGCCGTCGAGCTTTTCCGCGCTCCGATGGACGCGCCGGCGCAGCCGAGTGAGTTGGTTGTGGATGAATTTTGAGTCGCGCGCGGGGTGAGTTGAGGCGCCGGTAACCCCCCAAAGTTACGGGGGTGGTAGGAGAAAGACGCAGACAAAGTGCGAAGTTTAATGTGAGCGCTACGAGTCCTTGAAATGGTCGTAACGACTCACTTGGAAGCTGTTACCAGGGCTACTGAAAAGACATTACCGGGGGTTCAGGGGCATAGCACAATGAGGGCATTGTCACCCCCCAAGTCGGTCTAAGATTTTGAAAAGGCAAAATGTGCTCCTCCGTGCCGGGACGGCTTACCGGCTGCAATTCGACGCCGTAGAAGACGTCTGAGGGGCCCGGAATTCAAGCGGGGGTCTGTGACCCACAGGGCGAAGCTATGCCCGCACAGCCAAAGCGAAGGCGATGGTTTTGCGGCCGGAATGGGAAAATGTCGATTCCTTTGAGCGCCAATTCGAACGATTGCCACGAGTCGCCCTGGTGGGCTCTTTACACACGCCACCAGCACGAGAAGACTGTAGCGGAGATGCTTTCGAACAAGGGGTTCGATGTTTTTCTGCCCCTGTACGACTCCATGCGCCGCTGGAAGGACCGCAAGAAGCTGCTCTCGCTGCCCCTCTTTCCGGGCTATGTGTTCGTGCGGGGCGGACTGACGCGCAAATTGCACGTCGTCTCCACGCCCGGAGTTCACATGATTCTTTACCGGGGCGAGCAGGTTGCCATCATTCCCGACGCTGAGATTCAGGCAATCCGCGCCGCCGTGGACGGGCATTATCGCGTGGAGCCCCATCCGTTCCTGAGATGCGGAGACCGGGTGAGGGTTATCCGCGGATCGCTGGAGGGCGTTGAGGGGATCCTGGCGCGCAAGAAAAATTATATTCGCCTGGTGCTCTCGGTCGAGATGCTGGCGCAGTCAGTGGCCGTGGAAGTGAACGCGTCCGACGTAGAGCCGATCAGTCCAGGCCGCATCCTGCCGGAGCCTGCGGGTCGTTATTCCGAAACGTCGGCCAAGTCGGCCAATAACGACCGGCCTCTGGCGCGCGTGGGACAGGCCGGATTTGGTCTTGCCAATGGCTAAAACGGGGAAGGCACAGATTCGCCATCAAGCGGTGAGAGGCGCCGTGAGAGCGAGAGTGATTCTTGCGATTTTCTGCGTGGCGCCTGTTTTGGTTCTGGCGAGCAAGCTTCCGGCGCAAGCGGCGGCGGCTGGCGATCAGGCCGGCAGCGGATCGCAGTCTGCTCCGTCCGACGCGAACTCGCCTGCGACGGCCGCTCCCGGAGCCAAGCCGCACGACGACAGCTTCATCATCGGGGCCGACGACGTTCTGGCCATCAATGTTTGGAAGGAGCAGGATTTATCGCGCTCCGTGCCGGTGCGGTCAGACGGAAAAATTTCGCTCCCGCTCGTCGGGGAAGTGGTTGCGGCGGGACGTACGCCGCTGCAACTCGAGCAAGACATTGCGACTAAGCTGCGGAATTACATGACCGATCCGGAAGTGACCGTGATCGTGCAGCAGATTAACAGCGAGAAATACAACATCCTTGGGCAGGTTACCAAGCCGGGCGCGTATCCCCTCACGGCCACGATAACGATCGTCGATGCCATCGCCACTGCGGGCGGATTCAAGGATTTCGCCAAGAAGAAGGGCATCTACGTTCTCAGGCAGAACAGCGGCGGCGGCGAAACGCGAATCGATTTTAATTATCAGGACTTCATCAAAGGCAAGAATACAAGCCAAAACATCCCCTTGAAACCACACGACACAATCATCGTACCGTGAAGGCCAGGTATGCATTGGCGGTTCATTCTAAGTCTTACGTTGTTTGCGGCCGCTTCCGCATGGGCGCAGGTAGAACCGAGCGCATCGGGAGGGACCTCGACGGCTGACGACACGGAACAGATGATGACTCCGCCCCCGGTGAGCGGTCGGGCTTTTCCCACGGAAGTGGGCGCCGAAGAGCAATCGAATTATCTGCGCGGCGGGCTGGTATTCAACTCATCTTATGTAGACAACCTGTACGCCGGCGGTTCGACGACGGCAAGCGAAAAGATTTTCACGATCCTGCCGACCGTTTCCTACGATCAGGTTCTTCCCAGGCAGCACATATCGCTTGTTTATAGCCCGGGATTCACCTTCTATGAGCCAAGCAGTGTGCTGAATGAAGTAGACCAGAGCGTCAGCGCCAGCTACCAATATCGCTTGACGCCGCACATCAAACTCAGCGGGATGGATGCATTTCAGAGAAGCTCGACCGCGTATGGTCTGGGTGATTCAGTCGCCGGTGGAGCTGTTTCCGGATCGGCGCAGCCCTTGACACCCGGCATCTTTGCCCCCTTCGCCGAACGGCTTACAAACTCAACTTCCGTGCAATTTTCTTATCAGTTCAGCCCAGTTGGAATGATCGGGGCCTCCGGCAACCTGATGATCCTGAATTTTCCGAATCCCGGGCAGGCGACCGGCCTCTATAACTCGAATGAACGCGGCGGCGGTGGTTTCTACAACCGGAGAATCAACGCCACGCAATACATCGGCGTGAATTATCAATATGCCTGGACGCTGGAGCAACCGGAAAACACGAGCAGCGTGAGCCAGACGCACGCCATCGAAGGCTTTTATTCGATCTATCCGCGGCCCAGTTTCTCCATTTCCGTATCGGGCGGTCCGCAGCACTATGCGCTCACGGAGACCGGCGCACCAACGTCTGCCGGCTGGGGCCCGTCTGTCACGGCGAGCCTGGGATGGCAAGGGCCTCACACGAACGTGGCGGCCAATTACTCACGACAGGTCACGAGCGGGGGCGGCCTGGTGGGGGTTTTTCGTTCGAATAGCGCGAGTCTTTCTGCCCGCTGGCAGTTATCGCGCGTGTGGACCACCGGGGTGAGCGGTAACTACGCAACCAACGATTCGATCACTCCGCTCTCATTATTTCCCGCCGAGAGCGGACATAGCATTTCGGGACAGGCGAGCTTGGGCTACACGATTAATCGGGAGCTTAACCTAAACCTCGAGTACGATCGCTTGCATCAAAACTATGCCGGCGTTGCCGCGATTGCGAGCAATCCCAATAGCGACCGAGTGATGGTTTCGTTGGCGTGGCAGTTTGCCAGGCCCCTGGGAAGGTAACTATGCCTGAAGGTATGGAAGAACAGGAAGGCCAGCAATTTGACCTGGCGCGCATTCTGGGCATCGTGCGCCGCCGGCATATGTACTTTCTGATACCGCTGTTCTTTGCGTGGCTGCTGGTGTTTGGATCGAGCTGGTTTCTTCCCGCGCGCTACAAGTCGACCACGTTGATCCTTGTGGAAGCACCCATGATGCCCAAGAATTATGTAGAGCCGAA
>JASHTS010000001.1 GCA_030040425.1 Acidobacteriaceae bacterium
GGCCGCAATGGAAGACTTTCGATTCAAACCGACCCGCGCAACTTCCGCAATGCCCGGGCCATGCTCGAGCAGGCGCTCCATTTCAGCCGCCTCGCGCCCAACATGATTGTCAAGATCGCGGCCACGCACGCCGGTCTCGCCGCTATCGAAGAAGCCACCAGCCGCGGCGTGAGCATCAACGCCACCGTCAGTTTCACCCTCCCCCAGGCAATCGCCGTGGCCGAAGCGGTGGAGCGCGGCCTCAAGCGCCGCCAGGCGGAGGGCGGCGACATCTCGCGGATGGGCCCGGTGTGCACGCTCATGGTGGGCCGCCTCGACAACTGGCTCAAGGTGCTGCACGACAAGCACCGTCTCTCCGTCGATCCCGGCTATCTCGAGTGGGCCGGCGTGGCCGTCTTCAAGAAGGCGTACAAGATCTACCGCGAGCGCGGCTACCGCCTGCGCCTGCTCTCGGCGGCCTTTCGCAATCACATGCACTGGAGCGAGCTGATCGGCGGCGACGTGGTCATCTCCCCGCCGTGCTCGTGGCAGAAGCGCTACAACGAGAGCGACATTCCCGTGATTCCGCGCATCGATACCCCCGTTGACCCCAAGATCGTCGCCACGCTGCTCGATAAATTCCCCGACTTCCGCCGCGCCTACACGGAAAACGGCCTCACGCCGGAGGAGTTCGACAGCTTCGGCGCCACGCGCCGCACGCTGCGGCAGTTCATCGCCGCCGTCGCGGAGATGAACGCGCTGGTGCGGGACGTCATGCTGCCAAACCCGGATGTTGATTAGTGGGGAGCAAGCAAGCGAGGGAGCCAGGCAGCAAGACCGCTTAATCCTTGAGCTTCTTCATCAATGCGATCAGCATCCGGCTTACGTCCGCGCATAGCTGTTCCGTGCGATCGTATGATATTCCTTCGCTAAATCCCAACAGCTTGGAGATGACAAGCTGGGTTTGCAGCTCACACTTCGATCCCCTCGCGTGGCCAAGAAACTGCAGATACTCACCTCTCGTCGATCTGCCATATCCTTCTGCGATATTGCTGGCAATCGATATGGAAGCGCGCCGCATCTGATTCACGAGCCCAAATTGTTCAGACCTCGGAAAGGACGCTGTAAGGCGATAGGTTTCAGCGCACAACTGGATAGCTCGCTGCCAAACGACAAGATCCATAAACGAATCGCCCATACTCCTTTGCCTCCGTTGCAGTACGCGAGCCTTGCTACGTTGCTCGGTCGTTCCCTTGCTCCCTCGCTCCCTTGCTCCCTTGCTCCCTCACTCCTTCACCCTCCCCGTCGACGCGCGCACCACCAGCTCCGCTTCTACCCTGATCTGCGGCACCGACTCTTCGCCCTCCATGAGCCGCAACAGGCTTTCCATCGCCAGTTGCCCCATGCGCCGCATGGGCTGGCGCACGGTGGTCAGCGGCGGCTGCAGATACTCGGCGAAAAACAGATCGTCGAAGCCGGTGACGGAGAAGTCCTCGGGCACACGCAGCCCGCGCGCGCGAATCTGCCGCAGCGCACCCAGCGCCGTCATGTCGTTGTAGCAGCAAACGGCAGTCGGCCGCGCGGCCAGCAGTCTTTCCATGGCGGCCATGGCTGCATCGGGCTTGCTGTTGCCATGCGCAATGAGCTCGGGCGCCGCGGAAAGGCCCGCGGCTTCAAGGGCGGCGCGATAGCCGGCCAGCCGTTCCGCATCCGACTGGTAGCCGAACTGGTCGCCCAGATACGCGATGCGCCGGTGGCCCAGTCCCAACAAATGTTCCGCCACGGCGCGCATGCCTTCGAAATTGGCAATCATCACCGAGTGCACAAACGCGCCGGGGTGCTGGTCGTTCACCAGCACAATGGGCACCTCCATCTCCTTGAGCATCGGCAGGTAGAGCGCGCCCACGCGCGACGAAGTAACCAGGATGCCGTCCACGCGCCGCTCGGCAAAAGCCCGCACCACCTTGCGCTCCCGCTCCGGATCGGCGTGCGAGTCGGCCAGAAACACGCTGTAACCATGATCGTTGGCCGTCTGCTCTACGCCGCAGACCACTTCGCTTGCAAACGGGTCGGCCACCGTGGTCACCACCAGCCCGATGGTGCGCGTCCGCCGCGTCACCAGCCCGCGCGCCACGGCGCTGGCGCGATAGCCGGACTCATCGGCAATTTTGCGGATCTTCTCCGCCGTCTTGGCGTTCACCAGCGGGCTGTTCTGCAGCGCCCGCGAAACCGTGGGATGCGAGACCCGCGCGATCCGCGCAATATCTTTGATCGAGAGCGGGCGCTGATTCCTCCGCGGCGCGCCCTGCGCCGGCGCAATCCCCGCCGCCTTGCCCGCTTTTTCTTCGGCCATCGATCGCCCTCTCGATTGCACACGTGTACGGCCCATTCAGTCTCAATCAGCCTGTCGCTCGCCGTCAATGCCGGCGGGCCCGCGTTCTCCACGGTTCAACCCTCGCTCCGCGCCTTTTCTCCGCTGCCCGTTCGCGCCCCGCAAATCCACCTTGTCATTCCGCTCGCGGGCAGCTGGTTCCCGCGCGCTTCGATGCCCGGGACAAGACGCGGATGCGCGCTTTTTCTTCCCGCAAAAAGATGAGCACCGCATCTGTGCGGTGCTCGTCAGAAGAGGCTTCCTCAACCGGCGCGCCGCAAGCGGATTCTCCCGCGACGCACCGCAAGGCATTAGAAGTTGATGTGCCCGGCAAATTGCCAGTCCCGCGCCGGTTGACTGCCTGAGACGCCGGTGATGGTGCCGAACGACGTGGAATTGTAAGACCAGCTCCCGCCCGGGCCATTGAAGGTCACCTTGTTCCACACGTTCAGGCAGTCGGCCTCGAAGACGAACGTCTTGCCTTCTCCGTGCAGCGGGAAGCTCCTGCGCAGGCCGGCGTTCAGGTTCTCGGTGCCCGGGTTGTTCAGGTTGATGGGCTTCGTGCGCGGCGCACTGCCGATCAGATATTCGGCATTGCAGGTGGACGGCTGGTATTGGCTGCTCGAGCCCGGCACGCAGGTCGGCGCGGTCGATACGTCCACCGGAGACGTAAACGCGTTGACATCGACATACGGAACCGTTCCCAGGTTGGCATATTGGAATCCGTGCGGCCCTCCCCCGTAGGCCCCATTGATGCGCGCGTTATGCTGCAAATACGAATCGGAGTTCGGATTCAGATCGGGCATCGATTGGCCCTGGCCCGGACTGCCCGCGCCGGACCACGTAACCGCCATCGGCGATCCCGACGCATAGGTATAGATGCCGGAGAGCTGCCATCCCCCCGCCAACCACCGCACCGCGGGATCGTCCCCGCCGATCATCCCCTTCCCGAACGGCAGTTGATACACGCCGAAAGCGTTGATGCTCTGCGGAATCGAGATCGCCGTCCACGAGCGGTCGATGCGGTCCTGCATGTAGCCCACACTGGAGCGCGAAAGCGCGGCCGACGGAATCGGGAATCCGCTGCGGAACGTGCCGTCGTCTCCGATGTTCTTGGCATAGGTGTAATTCACGGTGAAGTTCAGCCCGTGGCTCATGCGCTGCTCTAAAACCAGCTGCAGCGAGTTGTAACTGAAGTTGCCCACGTTGCCCCATGCGTCGCTGACGCTGCTGTACTGCGGGAACGCCACCAGCATCTGCTGAATGGTGGCTTTGGAGCTGACCGCCCCGGCGGCCGCGAAAAACGGAGGCTGCGGTGCATTGGGCGCAACCGAGGAGAGAATCGCCAGGTTCGCCGGCGTGGCTTGCGCACTCAGCAGCGGCTTCGTCCCCGTTGAATCCAGCACCGGACCGAGCATGGCCAGATAGTAGGGATTCAGCTGGTTGGTCCAGTAGCCGCGCGCATTGCTCCCCGTGGTTCCCGAGTTGACGATGAAGTGGCTCTCGTTGCCCACATAGTTCAGGGCCAGCGTCATGCTCGGCGTAATGCCGCGCTCCACGCCGAAGTTATAAAGCTCCAGCTCCGGGGCGCGCGAGGAGAAATACGGATCCGCATACGAAACGCTGCTGGCGCTTACAAAGCTGCCCGTGCTGTTCAGGTAGTAGCCCGTGTTCAGCTCCTGCGCCGTGGTGCCGGGACTGGGCTGGCCCGGATAGGTAAATCCGGGTCCAAACAGACTGGTGTTGGTGTTGGCGCCCAGGTAAGCTGAGTTCGAGTTCAGCCAGTAAGCAGGCCCCGCCGTCGCACCGATGAGTCCCTCCGTGGGACCAATGGCCGTGGTGTTGAAGCCGGTCTGGCCCGTGCCGTTGTACGCGCCGCCGCGGCCGCCCACGCCGCCGGCCTGTGAAAACACCTGCCCGTATCCGGCGCGAAGCACGGTCTTGTCGTTGATCGAATAAGCCAGCCCCAGGCGCGGTCCCCAATTGCCGAAGTACGTGTTCACCGGCGTGTTGCACTCGCAGCTCACGCCCGGTCCGCCGTAGCTGCCCGCAAACTGCAGGATCCCGGGCGAGTTGGTCAGCGGATTGATCATCGTCGGATTCAGGAACGTCCACCGGTTCCTCAACTCGTGGAAAGGCGGCAGGTAATCCCAGCGCAGTCCCAGGTCGGCAGTCAGCTTGTTGGTCACCTTCCAGTTGTCCTGGACGTACGGCGAAAACGTCTTGTATCGCCCCGCGAGTTCGCTGACGTAATCCAGGCCAAGCGCCGGCGCGCCGCCCCCGCCTGTGGAGCCGCCCACCGCGCCCAGCAGAAAGCTGGCATAGGAAAATCCCGTGGCGGCATCGTTGAGTGACGTCCCCGAGAAATTCGCCGTCGAATCGGCGTTGTAGGCGAGATCGAGAACGCCGGTGAACGTGGCCGGGTTGGCATTGTTGATCTCCTGCCATTGGAACGTCGCACCCAGCGTCAGCGCGTGCCTTCCCTTCACCCACAGCACGTTGTCGGTCAGCGCATAGTTGTTGGGCGTGGTCAGCTGGGTTGAGATCGAATTCCCGTTTGCTGTCCACCCCGTCAAGGCTGTGCCGAAGGTGGTTGTGGCTCCAAACGCCGCTCCGGGAAACTCCTGGCTCGCCTGGCCCGCCGGAAGATTCGTAATGCCCAGCGTCGGCGCCTCCCACGCCGACACGCCCTGCGTGGCATCGTGAATGTCCTGGTAAAACCGCGTGAATCCCATCTTCAGCTGGTTCACCACGTTGGGGGTGATGGTGTACGCGTCTTCAACGATGAAGTTCTTGGGGAAAATGTCGGCCAGGTCGCCGCCGATATAGGGAGGCGGCAGGAAACCGTAGGACGTGGCGCCTGACCCGCCGGACGAGTAGTTGTTCAGGTAATCCACCGTCCCCATGGTTCCCACCGACGAAATGCGGTGGTTCTGGCTCAGGTTATAGTCCACGCGCCAGTCGATCACGTGGTTGTTGTAGCCGCTCGGCCAGCCGCCCAGATAGTTGTTGTAGAGATTGCTCGAATTCCAGTTGCCGTAATAGGGGCTCTTGGAGTTATAAGACGGCAGGAACGATTCCATGGCCGTAGAAATAGTCGAAATGTCGCCCGGCGGAATCACGTTGTAGGTTCCGTTGTACTCGAACGGCTGCCGCGTGCACCCGGTGCTGGTGCAGGTGGTGGTCGTCGGATCGTAGAGGATGGGCGGATTGTTGGGGCCCGTTCCGGTCGTACCCGTCCCCGTACAGGGCGCTCCCGATATGCTGCAGGCCAGCTCGGTAAAGTTGCCCTGCGTCATCAGCGCGCTGGGAATGGTGTACAGGGAATACGACGCGCCTTTGCGTTCGATGTAGTAATCGTAGGCGGCAAAGAAGAACAGCTTCTTTCCAGTCTTGGGAACTACGCCGCCCAGTGTCGCGGACAGTTCATCCTGGTGCTCGGCGGGCTTCGGCGCCTGCACCGTCTGGCCCGCCAGATTCTTCTCCGTGGCATGGGGGGCTGTAAATCCCCAGCTGTCGAAGGCCGTGTTGCGCAGAAAATCGGATACCTGCCCGTGATACTGCAAGCCGCCCGACTTCATGGTGAAGTTTTCCGCGCCCGCACCCATGTACTCGGCCGGCGGCGTGCTGGTAACCACCTGGAACTGATTCACGGCGTCCAGATCCATAGCCTCCGACACCAGCCGGTTGTCGCCCTGCTGGCTTACCGTCTCCGCAGGCATCCCGTCCAGATAAAGCTGGCCCAGGTAATTGCCCGTTCCGCCGATGACCGGCAATCGCGAGCCACCCTGCGCGCCCGGCGCCAGCGTTCCAAAGGCCGTGGGATCGCGCTGCAGTCCATTGATCTGAATGGGAAGGTTGGAATAGGTGGTGTTTTCCATGGTGAGGGATATGGTTGCGTCGGCCGTATCCAGCACCGGCGGCGCGCCGGTCACGGTCACGGTCTGCGATGCCGTCCCCACCGCCAGCACCGGGCTGATCGTCCTGATCTGCAGCGCGTCCACCACTACGTTGTCCTGCACCAGGGTCTTGAACCCGCTGGCCGCAACCTCCACGGTGTAAGTGCCGGGCAGCACCGGGGCGATGCTGAAAAAGCCCGCGTCTGTTGAATCGCGGACCGTAGCTTCATGGGTGGCGTCATTGGTAATCGTGATGGTCGCATGGGGAACCACCGCGCCCGAGGTATCCACCACGGTGCCTTGAATGGTGCCTTCGCCCGCCGTCTGCGCCGCTGCCGGCGCCACGCAGACCAGCAGCGCCAGCGCCGCAGCCGCTGCGGCTGCCCGCATTTTCCTGAGCACGATGAGTCGTTCCGACGATGTTTTCATGGGTTTGCTTGAAGTGCCTCCTTCAGGGGGAAGTGTTTCGGAAGCGTTCTATTTGCCGGCAAGAAGATGGGGAGCGCCGGTCGCAAAGGCCGGGAAAGCGGGAGGTCTGACCTCAGGCGACAATTCAAAGCGTTCGCTACTGTCATTGTCAATAGAAAAATAATTTTATTTCCGGTTTAGAGATACCCCTGGCGTGCATCCGGTTGTTCGCCTTTCCTATCAATGAGTTCCGCATTGCGGGCCTTTTTCGTCGCGCGCTCGCTGGCAAAAGTTCACGTGCCGAAGAATATGCAATACTGTCCTTGGGATGGAGACGCTCCAGGAAAAACTGGCTGACCCCGCGCGCTTTCTCGTCGCCTCCGAACTGGTTTCGGTGCGCGGCTCCATGACCGAGGAGAGCGCTATCCGCGCCCGCGACTTCGCCAACCAGCTCATCTCCAGTCCCGCCATCGACTGGATCTCGATTACCGACAATGCCGGCGGCAATCCTCAGCTCGCCCCGCTCGCCCTCGGCCGTCCCATTCTCTACGCGGGCAAGGAAGTCGTGATTCACCTCACCTGCAAAGACCTCAACCGCAATGGCCTGGAGAGCGAGGCGTGGATGCTCTCGAGTGAGGGATTCCACAATATTCTCGCCATGACCGGCGATTATCCCGTGGCCGGGCTCGACGGCCTGGCCAAGCCGGTCTTCGATCTCGACTCCGTCGGCCTGATCTCCCTGCTCGACAAGATGAACCGCGGACTCGGCCCGGGCTCCGGCGGCAACGGCAACCGTCCCCTCGGCAAGACAGAGTTCTGCATCGGCGCCGTCACCACCAATTTCAAGCTGCGCGAGGGCGAGGTCGTCCCGCAGTACCTCAAGCTCCGGAAAAAGATCGAGTGCGGCGCGCGGTTCATCGTCAACCAGATCGGCTTTGACGCCCGCAAGATCTCCGAACTGCGCGCCTGGATGGACGCGCATGGCCTCGGCGGCACGCCTCTGATCGGCAACGTGTACCTTTTAAGTTCGAGAGTCGCACAAATCTTTCACGAGGGCCGGATTCCCGGCGTCGTGGTCACGCCCGCGCTCCTCGAAATCTGCCGGGAACAGAGTCGCTCCGCCGACGGCGGCAGGAGTTTTTTCCTCGAGTTTGCCGCCAGGCAGATCGCCGTCTACCGCGGCCTCGGGTTCCGCGGCGTCTACCTGGGCGGCGTGCACAGCTTCCGGGCCATCGAACAAATCCTCGCTATCGAGCGCTCCTTCGCGCCCGGCGACTGGAGGCAGTTCGCGCGCGAAATCCAGTTTTCACGGCCTGGCGAATTCTTCTTCTACGCGAGCGACCCCGCCACCGGCCTCGCCGACCCCGCGCGTGAAACGCCGCGGCCGCAGGCTCCCTCCAAACACGTTACGGCGCTCTATCGTATCTCCAAAGCTGCGCACGACTCCATGTTCGTCCCCGGCACGGCCGTCGCCGGCTGGGGGGCCCGCGCCTGCGCGCACGCCAAAGACCCCATGCAGGGCCCGGCGCCCCTGCGCGCGCTCGAGCACCTGACCAAAGCAGCACTCTTCCGCTGCAAAGACTGCGGCGACTGTTCCCTGCCTGACATCGCCTATCTCTGCCCCGAGTCGCAGTGCGCCAAAAACCAGCGCAACGGCCCCTGCGGCGGCACGCGCGAAGGCCGCTGCGAAGTGGACGGCTACGGCGATTGCATCTGGCTGCGCGCCTACGAGCGGCTCAAGCACGACCATCGCGAGCAATCCATGCTCGATTACGCCCCCGTGGTGCAGAACCAGGGCCTGCGCGGCACCTCCGCCTGGGCCAATCAGTGGCTGGGCCGCGATCATGCGGCCAAACGCCAAACCCTCCCGGCCGAATCGCCGGCGCGCAATCCGGAGTGGCAAAAGCAATGAGCAGGAAATTGCACATCGTGGGCGAGCTGATGAACAACTCCTACGCCCGCGCACGCAAGGCGTTCACCGGGCGCGATCCGCGCGGTTATCAGGCGCTGGCCCGGCTGCAGGCCGATCTCGGCGCAGAGTATCTCACCCTCAATCTCGACGGCACGCAGCGCATCCAGGTGCGCCGCCAGGAGATGCTCGACTTTCTTCCCGACGTGCTTCCCGCCATCCAGGAAGTCACCTCCACGCCCATCGCCTTCGACAACCCTGCGGTCGAGTACCACAAGGTGGCGCTCGCGCATTACGACCGCAAAAAAGGCGGCGCGCCCATTCTCAACTCCCTCGCCGCCTCGCGCGAGCACCTCGACGAGATGATCGAGCTGGTGAAGCACTACGATACGCTCGCCGTGGTCATGGCCTCGGAGACCTTCGTTCCCGGCGGCACGGCGCAGTGCCTCGATCCGCAGGACTCTTATCGCGCGGCAAAGCACTTTGTCGAGTTGCTCGCCACCAAAGCCGGCCGCCGTCGCGACCAGATCATCATTGACCCGGGCCTCGCTCCCGTCGGCGCCGACACCTACGGCCTGGTCAACATCGGCCTCGATGCCATGCGCCTGATCGCCGCCGATCCCGATCTCCACGGTGTGCACATCATCGTCGGCCTTTCGAACTTTGCCTGGGGCACGCCCAAGGGCGCGCGCGAGGAGCTCGAAAAGGCCTACCTTACGCTGGGCATGGAAGCCGGACTCGATTTCGCAATCGCCAATCCTGAGAAAGATCCCGCGCCGCTCGAGAAGGACCACCCCATGGTGGCCAGCCTGCGCCAGGCGCTCGCGCTGGGGCGCCCGCGCGCGGGCGAGTCGAGCGAAATCTCCGGCTTTCGCCAGGCGGAAGCGATCATGGAAATCTGCAGGAAAGCTGAGGCAGTGGACATCTGAATGCCGCACGCCGAACCGCCCGTCGCCGGCCCCGCCGCCAAGATCGACGGCCCTCTCCGCATTCCCGCCGCAACCCGCGAACACCCCGTATGGTTGCGCGTGGGCGCGCTGCTCGATGGCGTAAGCTCATCTCCACGCGCAGACGCGCACATCGTCTACGACCGCCGGAGCATTCTCTTCGCCGGCGCGGACCTTCCTCCGCGCAACCTGATCGCTGACGGCCGCAGTGCGCCCGACCTCGATCTGCCAGGATTCACGCTGCTGCCCGGCTTGATCGAGGCCCATGCGCATTTTTTCCTCGAAGGCGGCGAACTCGATCTCGAAAAACGCGCAGCCTATCTCGAACAATCGCCCCAGCAGCTTCTGCGCCTCGCCATCCCCCGGCTCGAGAAACTTGCGCGCCTGGGCATCGCCGGCGTCCGCGACGCCGGGGACAAGCACGGCGTGGGTCTCGCGCTGAGCAGGCTCAACGCCGGCGCCGATCGCCCGCTCATGCCTTACGTCGACAGTCCCGGCGCAGCCATTCATCATCGCGGCCGTTACGGCAGCTTCATGGCCGAGCCTCTCGAGGACTTCCCTTCGCCGGCCGCCTGCGTCGCCTCGCGCGTCCAGGCCGGCGCCCACCGCATCAAGCTCATTCCCACGGGCATCATCAACTTCAAAAAAGGCGCCGTCACCGCCTCTCCGCAAATGACCACGGACGAGATGCGCGCGCTTGTCTCCGCGGCGCGGTCGCTCGGCCGGCAGACGCTCGCCCACGCCTCGGGCGACGAAGGCATCGAGCGCGCGATCGACGGCGGCGTCGACTCCATCGAGCACGGCTTCTTTGTCCGCGGCGATCAACTCGCCCGCATGCGCGATCGCAACATCGCCTGGGTGCCCACTTTCGCGCCCGTGCAAAAGCAAATCGACCATGCCGCTCGCATGGGCTGGGACGCCGAAGTCGTCTCCCATCTGCGCCGCATTCTCGACGCTCACGCCGCGTCGCTCCGGACGGCGCACGCCATAGGCGTCACAATCATCGCCGGCAGCGACGCCGGATCGTTGGGCGTGGCCCACGGCGTCGATTTCCTCTACGAGCTCGAGCTGATGGAGCGCGCCGGTCTCCCCCCGCTTGCCGTGCTCAACGCCGCCACCGGCTCCGGTTCCCAGCGCCTGGCCTTCCGCGAGAGCTTCGGCCGCATCGAGCCCGGTTTCCAGAGCCGTTTTCTCCTCACCCGCCACTCGCCGCTTGAAACCGTCTCCAACCTGCGCAAACCCAGGTCCGTCGTCTTCGATGGCGCGCTCCTCGAGAGCGCCGGCAATCTCGATCCGGCCGGCCTCTGATCCCGGCACGCCTCTCATTTTTCTCTGGTCTTCGTCGCGAAAGAGCAATTGGGTCGCGCTGGTAAAGCTTCGGCCCCTCCAGCACCGGCAGATGGTGCGGATCGTCGACGATCGCCTTGCCTGCGTCGAGGACCTTCCGGCCGTCCGCAGACATGCGGTGCAGAATCAGCGGCCCCGCGCCGGTCTTCGGGGCCCGGACGCCCAGCCCGTAGAGGCCTCTCCGTCGTTTCCGGCGCTCGCCTGCCCGCGCGCCGCGCCCTTACAGGCGCTCCGAGAAAGCTTCCCGATCGACCCCGGATTGACCGCCGTGAAACGCATTTTTTATAATCGTCATGTGCCGATTGCGCGCCACTGTTGTTGTTGTCGCTCCTCGCGGGCCTGTCCGTCGAGTTGAGTGCTGTGGCCTTTGGCGATGCCGCCGGCAATCCTTCGCCCAACCCGGACAAGATCGGACAAGCTCAGGCGCCGCGCTCGAAGCGGCTCTCTCTTTCCGATAGCTCCCCTGGTGGCGGCTATCGATCTGAGCTGGAAAATAACGGACTGAGATAAACGAAAGGGTGGTACTCGCCGATGCCCATTGAATCCCGCGCAATCGAGCTTGGCTCCTCGCTGGAGGACCGGATCGGCAACACGCCGCTGATCCGGCTCGATCGCCTGATCCACGGATTCGGCCGCGGGCTCGAAGGCATCACCCTCCTGGCCAAGGCCGAGTGGCAAAACCCGGGCGGCAGCATCAAGGACCGCGCGGTTGCGGCCATGCTGCGCGACGCGCGCGAGCGGGGCAAACTCGGCCCCGGAAAAACGCTGCTCGATGCCACCAGCGGCAATACCGGAATCGCCCTGGCCATGCTGGGCGCCGCTCGCGGCATTCCCGTGCTGCTCACCATGCCCTCGAATGTTTCACCCGAGCGCAAACACATCTTGAAGGCCTACGGTGCCCAGGTGGAGTGGACCCGCGCCGAAGAAAGCTCCGACGGCGCCATTCGCCGCGCCCGCGAAATCTTCGCGAATGACCCCGAGCGCTACTGCTATCTGGATCAATATTCCAATCCGGCCAACTGGCGCGCGCATTACGAAACCACCGGGCCGGAAATCTGGCGCCAGACCGACGGCCGCGTGACGCATTTTGTGGCGGGCATGGGAACCAGCGGCACCTTCATGGGCACCGCCCGCCGGCTCAAGGAGTTGAATCCGCACCTCGTGGCCGTGAGCATGCAGCCCGATTCGGCCTTTCATGGTCTCGAAGGCCTCAAGCACATGGCCACATCGATCGTGCCCTCCATTTACGATCCCGCCTTCGCCGATCGTTCCATCGAGGTGGAAACCGAAGCCGCCTATGCCATGTGCAAGCAGTTGGCGCGGGAGGAAGGCGTTCTCGTCGGCATCTCCGCTGCCGGAAACGTGGCGGCTGCCCTCGAGATCGCGCGCGGCGAAGCGGCCGCGGGGCGCAGCGCGGTGATCGTCACCGTGCTGCCCGACTCCGCCGACAAGTATTTGAGCGATCGGTTCTGGGAGGAGGCGTGAGCACGCTGCGCATCTCCCAGGCCGTCTATGACGCCATCCGCGCGCACGGCGAAGAGACCTACCCGCACGAGTGTTGCGGCGCGCTTTTGGGCCGCTCCAGCGGCAACGGCTGGCGCATCGAAGCCTCAGCCCGCGCCGGCAACACGCGCACCGATTCAGCCCACAACCGTTATCAGATCGCGCCCGTAGAATTGGTCAGGATTGAGCGCGAGGCGCGGCGCCAGGGCCTTGAGATCGCCGGCTTTTATCACTCCCATCCCGATCATCCTGCGCAATGGTCGCCCACCGATTTTGCCGAAGCGCACTGGCTTGGCTGCTCCTACGTCATCACCGCCGTGGCGCAGGGCAAAGCGGCCGTGACCAACTCTTTTTTGCTCGCGGGAACCACCGAGGAAGACAAGCATTTCCAGCAGGAAACCATCGACGTGGCGGCAGTTGAGCCCTTTGCCGTCCAGTCTGAATCAAAGAAAGGTTGAGGGGGAAGAGGCCGGATGACCATCTTTATTCCAACCCCGCTGCGGCCGTATGCGGGCGGCAAAGACGCTGTGAACGTGAGCGCAGGCACGGTGAATGGCGCGCTGGACGAGCTGACGCGCAACTTTCCCGATCTGCGCAAGCACCTGTTCACAGGCGAAGGCAAGCTGCGCGCCTTCGTGAACGTCTACCTCAACGACGAAGACGTGCGCTACCTGCCTCAAAAAGAATCCACCCCGGTCTCCCCCTCCGATACGCTTTCCATCATTCCTTCCATCGCCGGAGGGAGCGCGACGCACGGCGAGCGCAAGAATGCTTTCCGGTGCGAGAACCCCTCGTCAGGAGTGTGAAACCATGGCCACTGCAACCGCGCCCGTCGCATTACCCGAGCTCACAACCGACGATCTTGCGCGCTACTCGCGCCATCTTCTCCTGCCCGAAGTGGGCGAAGAGGGCCAGCGCAAACTCAAAGCCGCGCGCGTTCTCTGCGTAGGCACCGGCGGCCTGGGCTCGCCTCTGGCCTTCTATCTCGCCGCCGCGGGTGTGGGCACGCTCGGCCTCGTCGACTTCGACGTGGTGGACGCGAGCAACCTGCAGCGGCAGATCATCCACTCGACCGCCGACATCGGCCGCAAGAAGCTCGACTCCGCCGAGGAAAAACTCAAGGCCCTCAATCCCGCCATCCACATCGTCAAGCACGACACGCTTCTCACCAGCGCCAACGCCCTCGACATCCTGAAAGAGTACGACGTCGTCGCCGACGGCACCGACAACTTCCCCACGCGCTACCTGGTCAATGACGCCTGCGTGCTTCTCGGCAAGCCCAACGCCTACGGCTCCATCTTCCGCTTTGAGGGCCAGGCCAGCGTGTTCGCCACGCGCGAAGGCCCATGCTACCGCTGCCTCTATCCTGAGCCGCCGCCGCCCGGCCTCGTGCCCAGTTGCGCCGAGGGCGGCGTGCTGGGCATTCTGCCCGGCCTGGTCGGCGTCATCCAGGCCACGGAGACCATCAAGCTCATCCTCGGCAAGGGCGAGCCGCTTATCGGCCGGCTGCTGCTCGTCGATGCACTCAACATGCGCTTCCGCGAGCTGAAGCTGCGCAAGAATCCCGAGTGCCCCGTCTGCGGCGCTCATCCCACCGTGACCAGGCTCATCGACTACGAGCAGTTCTGCGGCATCGCGCCCGCCGCCCAGCAGGAGCAGGCCATGAAGAATGGAATTCCGCAAATCAGCGTGCAGGAGCTGAAACAACGACTCGACGCCGGCGAAGACATCTTGGTTCTCGACGTGCGCGAGCCCTTCGAGTACCAGATCGCCAACATCGGCGGCAAGCTCATTCCGCAGGGAGAAGTGCCGCAGCGCCTCGCGGAAATCGGCCGCGACCGCGAGATCGTGGTCCACTGCAAGAGCGGCGGGCGCAGCCAGCGCATCGCCGAATATCTGCAGCAGGCCGGCTACGCCAGGGTCGCCAATCTGGCCGGCGGCATTCTCGCCTGGAGCGATCAGATCGATCCCAAAGTGCCGAAGTATTGAAGCACACGGTCAAGGTCGGAAGCTACCCGCCAAGGTCGGGAGCCGCCCGCCTGGACGGCTCTTAAGCCAGATCGAATGTTCCTCCGTGGGAAACGGCACTTCGCCACCGGTGCCTGTTCCGCCGCGCATCTGCGGCGGATGCAGCGCAACTGGGGCCTTACTTCGCGAGCACGGCTTCTTCCTGCGGCTGCTTGGCCGTGCGCAGGTAAGGCTTCACGGTCTTGTAGCCGGGGAACTGCTTTTCCGCCTGCTCGTTCGATACCGACCCGGCGATGATCACGTCCTCGCCCTGCTTCCAGTCTGCCGGCGTCGAGACAGGATGCTTCGCCGTCAGCTGAATGGAATCGAGCACGCGGATGATCTCATCGAAGTTGCGGCCGGTCGACATCGGATAAGTAAGCGTGAGCTTGATGCGCTTGTCGGGCCCGATGAGGAACACGGTGCGCGCCGTCGCATTCTGCGCGGGCGTGCGGCCTTCCGCGGTGTTGCCCGCGTCGGCCGGCAGCATGTCGTAGAGCTTGGCAACCTTCAGCTCCGGATCGCCGATCATCGGGTAGTTCACCTCATAGCCGCTGACATCCCTGATGTCGGGCGCCCACTTCTGATGGCTCGAAACTGGATCGACGCTGAGTCCAATCACCTTGGCGCCGCGCCTGGCGAACTGCTTCTCCAGCTTCGCTACCGCGCCCAGCTCCGTGGTGCACACCGGGGTAAAGTCCTTGGGGTGCGAAAAAAGCACCGCCCATCCGTCCCCGATCCACTGGTGAAAATGGATGGGGCCCTGCGTGGTTTCAGCCGTAAAATCCGGTGCAATATCGTTAATGCGGAGTGACATTGGACATTTCCTCCTGGGAAGTTGCGTGGGTTGACTTGTGCATCAGCCCAAAAATCGAAAACCCACCCGGCCGAATCGGCGGCGGGTGGGTTTTTTAAAGATTCCTGAAGCTGAAGTCCGGTTCTCTAAAAACACACCCCCGCTGTGCTCTGGTGACAGCAGCAACATGCGCGGGCTGGAGAGAATCGTGACATGCTGAACGAGATGCCGAAAAGCATCTCTCGCTACACCATCAGCTTAGAACCCGGCTATTCAGCCTGTCAACCCGGCCCCGCCTGCCCGGCTCGCGTCCTCCTCACCCGCCTGCCGCGGCAAACCAACCAGTCCGCGCACCGTCAGCTCCGGGGAATTTCCCTGTTCCATGGGCAAACAGTAATAGTTCCTTGGTAATTCAGCGCTGATGGTTAAGCCGAACGTGTGAAGCCGCTGGCCTGAAAGTGGAGGCGCTGGGCCGGAAAGTAAGGTTGTTTTCCACTCTTGGGAAAAGCTATCGTGGGAGGCATAGAAAGAAGGTAAACATATATGCGCGACCGTATTGAATTGATCTGGATTCTCTTGACCGTTGCCCCGGTTATTGTGCTCTCGATTCGGACAGGTGCTGCCCGGCGCAAAGTGAGACGTTCGGCCAAAGCGTGGAAGATGGTCGAGCGCTATATATTTTGATCCGCCCTTGCCGCGATTGCATCTCCGCATCGCTTTCGCGCCGAGCCCCACGCTTGGAATTCAACGTGCAGCTACCGATTCTGTTCCGCATTCTTATAACCCCATCAAGCAGGTGATCCGTGCAAACATTCGCAATCCGTAATCTCTCCCCCTTCAGCCAGGACCAGCAGGCGAGCTGCGCGAAGTGCAAAAACATCGACGAGCAGGTGGCATTCTTCGGTCAATGGGCCAAAGAAATCGAGAACCCCAAGCTCAAAAAGCAGTTGGAAAAGGTCATGCAGGCGCTCAAGGCAACCTCCGTGCTGCATCGCTTTGAGCAGCACAGCTCCCTGCAGATGCCGCATCCGGTGCGCTCCGGCCTGGGCCAGAACGATGCGCGCACACGCATCCACACCTTGGGGCGCGACAAGGCGATCCTCGCCGCCAAACGCGAACGCTGATCCCTCGCTGGTCGCTGTTGAGTGGAATCGCTGAGTTGAATCGCTGAGTTGAATCTCACCAAGCTTTCCGTCGCCGATCCGGAATCGCGTCTGCCGTGCTGCGGCTGTCCAAACCTGGCACAGGCAACATGGAAGAGACCCAATCCTGCCTCGATTGCAGAGAAACTCTTCCGCGATACCCTCGCCGCCGGCCAAAACCCCGCACTCTATATAGGACTCCGGTTACGTTGACAGCCTGTTCGCAACATGCCATAGTTGCGCTGACCCTTTGCGCACCAATGCGTTCGAGCGTCCACTACCCCCAGGTCACTCCAGCGTTGCAGGAAGAAGGGTATGTCCAAGAACACCGCGCAAGCCATCTGCGCCTTCGTTGCCCTCGCGGCCTTCATCTCGAGCACGGCGTACAGCCAGGCCAGCGATCCACCGGCACCGTCCGCTGACACCGCTGCACCGGCCGCTGAGCCCAGTCTCACTCCCCTCGAAACCATCCAGTACATCAACCAGAAGATCGTCGACCAGAGCCGCATTCCCAGCGGCATGGACACCGGCGCGGCCACCATGTGGCCCGGGTACTTCGCCATCGAACAGTCGACGGGCACTCTCTGGTGGGTGCGCGGCGCGCAGACCAGCCCCTCCCAATGGGAGATTCGCTACTCCTCCGTCCAGGTAGACCAGCTCGATCCCAATCTTCTTGAGCTGGGCGTAGGCCACGGCGACTACGAGAAGATCACCCTCAAGTGCAAAGCAAGCGCCGATGCGGGCAGCGCCAACCCCTGCTGGCACAACTGGGTCGCTTCCTGGGACGATCAGTCCTCCGTTCTCAGCGCGGGCCACTTCGGCGATCTGACCGTGGCGCGCGTCGCAGACCATGCAGATGAGCAGATCCTCAATGGCTACGACGTCTCCGTCTCGCCCCTCAAAAAGCAGATCCTGCTCTTCGATGGCAAGCAGAAACAGCTCATCGATGTGGAGCCCACCAATCCCTTTCCCGAGCTCGAGGTTTACCTCGGCGCCGCCGATAGCGAAACCGCCCAGCGCATCGAACGCGCTATCCGCTACCTGCTCAAAACCATGCCCGCCGCCGTCACCGCAAAGGACCCCTTCGGGCCGTAGATTGCCCGCCTAAGCCGATTACCCCATCCTTGCACGCCTTTGCGCAAGGGTGGGCATGGGAAACCACGCAAGGTGCCCGAGGTCTCAGGCGCGAATCCCTGCGAAAAACCACGCCGGAAATATGCAATCTGCGCGCAATCGGCACCGAATAAGGCGCGAAAAGCGCTCTCTCTGGGATTTCGAGCGGACTGTGCGCGCCCA
>JASHTS010000156.1 GCA_030040425.1 Acidobacteriaceae bacterium
GGCCATCGATGCGTGGCGCGTGGCGCGCATTCTGGAGTGGGCGGCACAAAGCGCAGAGGAGCGGCGGGAGATTGCGTGCGCGTGGAGCGGAGAACCAGAGTGAGCTCGCGCCCGAGCGATGCGGGGGCCTAAGTCTTCCTGCTCTCTGCTATGTCTTGCTCGCGGGGTCCTTTTCGATCAGCGGCACCCAGAAGCGGAAGCCCGCGCCGCCCCCGGGAAGGTTTTGGGCCTCAATGCCGCCGCCGTGCACGGTGAGGATGGCGCGGGTGATGGCCAGGCCCATGCCGCTGCCCTTGTGCAGGTGCGCGCCGCGCTTCCCGCGATAGAACTTTTCGAAGATCAGCGGCAGGTCGCGCGCATCGATGCCGGGCCCCGAGTCTTCCACCGTGAACTCGAGGCGATTACCGGCGCGGCGGCTCGCGAGCGTGACGCGCGTGCCGGGCGGCGTGTGGGCGGCCGCGTTTTCGAGCAGATGGCGCAGGACGCGGCCAAGCAGGCGGGCATCGAACCAGGCGGCCTCATTTTCGTCTTCGCCGTCTTCGGCTTGAGGCCCAGCGCCGAGGACCACCTTGTGCGCGCTCAGAGTCTTGCGCGACTCCTCGACTGCCTGCTCGAGCAGCGCGCGGGGCGCATGCGGCGCCAGATGCATCTGCACCACGTGGGCGTCAATCTCGGCCATCTCCACGGCTTCGCCGATAAGCAGATCGAGGCGCGCGGCCTCCTCATCGATGATGGAGGCGAGATCGCGCCGTCCGGGCTCGTCGAGAGAGTGGGTTTCCAGCAGCGTGGTGGCGGCGGCGCGGATGGACGTGAGCGGCGTGCGCAACTCGTGGGTCAGCGAGTCGATGAGTGCGGTGCGCAGACGCTCGGCCTCGCGCGCGGCCTCCACGCGGGCGGAGTTTTCCATGGCCACGGTGCGCGCGATGGCGGCGGAAACCTGGGCGCTGACGGCCGCGGCCACCTCGCGCGAAAGGGGCTCGGGATGCCAGGCCATGGAGCCCACCGGGCGCATACCCAGCATCAGCGCGGTGATCTCGTAGCCGGCAAAATCGGAACTGGTGGGGTTCATGCCTTCCGCGGAGGCGCGCATGCTGGCCTCGAGACTGGCGGAGAGATTGGTCGCCGAGGCAAAGAAGCGGTCGAGATCGCGGACGTAGAGGATGGTGCCGCTCAGGGCGAAGATGCGATCGATCAGCCGGGGCAGTTCGCGGACCAGCCGCGCGGCGTCTTCGTAGAGCATCATCTCCTGGCTCAGCTCATAAAGGCGCTCCACGTCCGCCTGGCGCTGCTCGGCCTGGCGCTTGCCGCGGCGCGCGCGCTCGGCCACCGGGCCCACCACCAGGCAGCTGGCGGCAAAGGCGAGCATGGCCACCCACTCCTGCGCGCCGGCGAGCACGAACGTGCGATACGGCGGCAGAAAATAGTAGTCGAACGCGAGCGCGCAGAGAATGGCGATGGAGAGGGAAAGGCCGATGCCTGCCTGCGTAGCCAGCCAGACCACCAGCACCAGGTAGACCATGCCGGCGATCGTGGAACTGGCGTGCACGGCGACGAGGATTACCGTGGCCACAACCGCCAGCGTGATGGCGCCGATCCAGCGGGCCGCGGTTACGGAATGGGTCTGTGCGTTCACCGGTCTCTTCGCGCCCTGATGAATCATAACGGGGAAAGGCGAGGATGGTATCTTCCTCTAAGAAGAAACTGCCATGCCGGACCGCATCCTTGTCATCGACGACGAAGCGCAGATCACGCGCGTGCTGCGCGCGGCGCTCTCTGCGCAGGGCTACGACGTGCGCACCGCCAACGATCCGGACGAGGGCCTGCAGGTGTTCCGCGACTGGCAGCCGGACCTGGTCATTACCGACCTGATGATGCCGGGGATCAGCGGCGTCGAGGTATGCCGCGCCATCCGCTCCAAGGGCGATACGCCGGTGCTGGTGCTGAGCGTGCGCGAGCACGAGCGCTCCAAGGTCGAGGCGCTCGACGCCGGCGCCGACGACTACGTGACCAAGCCGTTCGGCATCCAGGAGCTGCTGGCGCGCGTGCGCGCCCATCTGCGCCGCGCTCCGGCGCGCGAAACTGCGGCCATCGAGGTGGGCGATTTTGTAGTCGACGCGAAAGCGCACAGCATCACGCTGGCGGGCAAGCAAATCCATCTCACGCCTAAGGAGTTCGACCTTCTGCTCCACCTGGCGCGGCACGCGGGCAAAGTCATCACGCACCGCGCGCTGCTGACTTCGGTGTGGGGCGCACAATCGGCTCATCAGCCGGAGTATCTGCGCGTCTTTGTGGGCCAGTTGCGCAAGAAGCTCGAAGGCGAGACCGGCAAGCAGTACATCCAGACCGAGCCCTGGGTCGGATACCGTTTTGTTCCCGAGGGATGGAACGAAAACGAAGGCTGACGCTCCCAGCCTTATTCCCTTCGCAAACCGTTTTTACATGCGGTTGATGGTGTCCTTACGCCTTTCTTAGAAAATTCCTCCGATACTTGAAATCGATATGCAAGCGATCGCCGCTCCGGCTGGCGCCGGGCGCGGCGAACGCGGGAGATTCGCCATGCAGGACGTGGTCATGCTGCTGTTCACCGCGGTTTTTTTCGTGGTGGCGTTTCTTTACGTCAAAGCCTGCCAGAAGCTGAGGTAAACCGGGATGCACATGGACTGGATCACATGGACTGGACTCCTTCTTTCCATTCTGCTGCTGATCTATCTGACAGCGGCCCTTCTTTATCCGGAGAAATTCTGAGATGACCGTCAATGGCTGGCTGCAATATGCCGTTTACAGCCTTGTGCTGCTCGCCACGGTGCGCCCGGTGGGCATTTACCTGGAGCACGTGCTCGAGGGCCGGCGCACCTGGCTCGATCCCCTGCTGCGGCCTGTGGAACGGCTCATCTACCGGCTGTGCGGCGTGAATGCGGACGCGGAGATGAGCTGGCGCGAATACGCCTTTGCCATGCTCGGGCTTTCCGCGGCGACGCTGGTGTTTACCTACGTGATCGAGCGGCTGCAGGCTAACCTGCCGTGGAACCCGCAGCACCTGGCAAATGTGCCCACGGATCTGGCGTGGAATACCGCGGCCAGCTTTACCACCAACACCAACTGGCAGTTCTACACGCCGGAATCGACCATCAGCTACCTGACGGAGATGCTGGGGCTGGCCACGCACAACTTCTGGTCGGCGGCGGTGGGCATTGTGGTGGCCGTGGCCCTGGTGCGCGGCATCAAGCGGACGCAGTCGTCGACTATCGGCAACTTCTGGGTGGACATGACCCGGACGACGCTGTACATCCTCACGCCGGCGTGCATCCTTTACGCGCTCCTGCTGGTATGGCAGGGCGTGCCGCAGAATCTGCATGCCTACACGGCGGCGCACACGGTCGAAGGCGCGACGCAGACCATCGGGCAGGGGCCGGTGGCCAGCCAGGAAGCGATCAAGATGCTGGGCACCAATGGCGGCGGATTCTTCAACGCCAACAGCGCGCACCCCTATGAGAATCCCACGCCGCTCTCGAACTTCCTGCAGATCCTTTCGATCTTCATCATTCCCGCCGGGCTGACCTTCATGCTGGGACGTATGACCGGCTCGCCGGGCCACGGATGGGCGGTCTTCGCGGCCATGTTCGTGCTGTTCACCGCGGGCTTTGCCGTGGCGTACTGGGCGGAGTCGCACCCCTATGGCGCGATTCACGGAGCGACGCAGACGGCCACGGCCACTCTGCCCACAGGCAATTACGAAGGCAAGGAGGTGCGCTTCGGCATCGCCGACTCGACGCTGTTTGCGACCATCACCACGGACGCGAGCTGCGGCGCGGTAAACAGCATGCACGACAGCTTTACCCCGCTGGGCGGCATGGTGCCGCTGGCCAACATCATGCTGGGCGAGGTGGTCTTCGGCGGCGTGGGCGCGGGACTCTACGGCATGCTCATCTTCGTGGTGCTTTCGGTTTTCATCGCCGGCCTGATGGTGGGGCGCACGCCCGAGTACCTGGGCAAGAAGATCGAGGCGTACGACGTGAAAATGTCGATGCTCTACGCGCTCATTTTTCCGCTGATCATTCTGGTTTTTACGGCCATCTTCGTGCTCATTCCGCAGGGCCTCACGGCGATGAGCAATCCCGGGCCGCATGGATTCTCAGAGGTGCTTTATTCATTTACCTCCGGCGCGGGCAACAACGGCTCCGCGTTTGCCGGGCTGGGAACGAACTGGTGGTACAACATCGCCATGGGCTTCGACATGCTCGTCGGCCGGTTCCTCATGATGATTCCCGTGCTGGCGCTGGCCGGCAACCTGGCGCAGAAAAAAAGCGTGCCGCCCTCGCCGGGCACCTTCCCCGTGAACACCACGTTATTTGCGGTGCTGCTGGTGGGCACGGTGCTGATCCTGGGCGCGCTCACTTTCTTCCCTGCGTTGAGCCTGGGACCGATTCTCGAACACCTGCTGCTGAAGTCGGGGCAGCTGTTTTAAGAACAGGGAGCAAGGGAACGAGGAAGCAAGGGAACAAGTTGCTGAGGGACTGAGGACGATGGCTGAAAAGACGAGTCTTTGGAATACGCAGATCATTGGACAGGCGACACTGGACAGCTTTCGCAAGCTCGATCCGCGCTGGATGGTGAAGAACCCGGTGATGTTCGTGGTGGAGGTGGGCAGCGTGCTCACGTCCTTCCTCCTGGTTGAAAACTACCGCCATCACCACGTCTCTTTCGCTTTCAATCTGCAGATCACGCTGTGGCTGTGGTTCACGGTGCTGTTCGCCAACTTCGCCGAGGCCATGGCCGAAGGGCGGGGTAAAGCGCAGGCCGACACGTTGCGCAAGGCCAAGGGCGAGACCATCGCGCAGCGCTACCGCGCCGATGGCGGCTTTGAGGAAGTGGCCAGCGGGCTGCTGCGCGCGGGCGACGTGATTTACGTGCAAGCGGGCAAATACATTGCCGGCGACGGCGAAGTCATCGAGGGCGTAGCGTCGGTGGACGAGTCGGCGATCACCGGCGAATCGGCGCCGGTGATTCGCGAGGCCGGCGGCGATCGCTCCGCGGTGACCGGAGGCACCAAGGTTCTTTCCGACTGGATCAAGGTGCGCATCACTTCGAATCCCGGCGAGACCTTCCTGGACCGCATGATCGCGCTGGTGGAAGGCGCCACGCGGCAGAAGACGCCGAACGAGATTGCGCTCAGCATTCTGCTTTCCGGGCTGACGATTATCTTTCTGCTGGCCGTGGTCACGCTGCAGCCCTTCGCCATCTACGCCAAGGCGCCGCAGACCGTCTTTGTGCTGGTGTCGCTGCTGGTGTGCCTGATTCCCACCACCATCGGCGGTCTGCTTTCCGCCATCGGCATCGCCGGCATGGACCGGCTGGTGCAGTACAACGTGCTGGCCATGAGCGGGCGCGCGGTGGAAGCCGCAGGCGACGTAAACACGTTGCTGCTCGACAAGACGGGGACCATTACGCTGGGCAACCGGCAGGCGACCGAGTTCCTTCCCGCGCCCGACGTGAGCCAGGAACGGCTGGCCAATGCGGCGCAACTGGCTTCGCTCAGCGACGAAACGCCGGAGGGCCGCTCCATTGTGGTGCTGGCCAAGGAAAAATACAATTTGCGCGGACGCGACATCGGCGGCATTCACGCGGAGTTCGTGCCCTTCACCGCGCAGACGCGGATGAGCGGCGTGAACCTTCCCGGCACGCGCATTCGCAAGGGATCGGCGGACGCCATTGCGCGCTTCCTCGAGGAGCAGGGGGCGTCGCTGCCGCAGAAGGTGCGCGACAGCGTGGAGGAGATTGCGCGCGCCGGCGGCACGCCGCTGGTGGTGGCGGAGAACGCCTCCGCGCTGGGCGTGATTTATTTGAAGGACATCGTCAAAGGCGGCCTCAAGGAGCGGCTGGCGCGGCTGCGCGCCATGGGCATCCGCACCATCATGATCACCGGCGACAATCCCTTGACCGCGGCGGTGATTGCGCGCGAGGCCGGCGTGGACGATTTTCTGGCCGAGGCCAAGCCCAAGGACAAAATGGACCTGATCAAGCGCGAACAGGGCAAGGGCAAGCTGGTGGCCATGACCGGCGACGGCACCAACGACGCGCCGGCGCTGGCGCAGGCCGATGTGGGCGTGGCCATGAACTCCGGCACGCAGGCGGCCAAAGAGGCCGGCAACATGGTCGATCTCGATTCCAATCCCACCAAACTCATCGAGATTGTGGAGATCGGAAAACAGTTGCTCATGACGCGCGGCGCCCTGACTACGTTTTCCATCGCCAACGACGTGGCCAAGTACTTTGCCATCATTCCGGCCATGTTTCTGGGCGTGTTTCCGGTGCTGGGCGCGCTCAACATCATGCGTCTGCACTCGCCGGAGTCGGCGATTCTCTCCGCGGTGATCTTCAACGCCATCATCATCGTCGCGCTCATTCCGCTGGCGCTCAAGGGCGTGAAGTACGAGCCCAAAGCCGCCGACATTCTGCTGCGCCGGAACCTGCTGCTGTACGGCGTGGGCGGCATCATCATTCCGTTCATCGGCATCAAGTTGATCGATGTGTGCCTGGTGGCCCTGCACATGGCGGCATAACGGTGCGCAAAGCGCAAAAGGAGATGGATCATGCACTCGACTGCTACGCTGGAACCAAGCCAGACCGTGGCCCCCAAGGCATCTTTAAGGAGCTCGGCGGTGCATTCCGTCTGGAAGACTTCGATCCTCTTCACGCTGGTGACGGCGGCGCTGGTGGGCCTTGTCTACCCGCTGGTGCTCACGGGCGTGGCGCACGTGCTGTTTCCGCGCCAGGCCGCGGGCAGCCTGATTCTGCGCAATGGGCAGGTGATCGGCTCGGAGCTGATCGCGCAGAGCTTCACCGCCGACAAATATTTTCATCCCCGGCCTTCGGCCGCGGGCAACGGCTATGACGCGACCTCTTCCGGCGGCACCAATCTGGCGCTGTCGAACGCCAAGCTCGCGCAGCGCATTCAGAGCGACATCGACCGGCTGGCGAAGGAGAATCCGGGCCATCCTGTGCCTATCGATCTGGTGACCATGTCGGCCTCGGGACTCGATCCGGACATCACCCCCGACGACGCGTACTTCCAGGCGCCGCGCGTGGCCAAAGCGCGCGGCTTGAGCGAGGACGCGGTGCGGGCGCTGATTGCGCAGCATACCGAGGGGCGCACGCTGGGCCTGCTCGGCGAGGCGCGCGTCAACGTTTTAGAGCTGAATCTCGCGCTCGACGATGCCGCGAAGTGAGTTTTAGGACTTAGGCTTTCAGGGCAAGTTTTTGCCCTGCCATGAGCAAAGCGGGAGTGCGAAACTGTGCTCCCGCTCTTTTTTTGCGTGCTGATCTGTCCATCTTCTCCCCTGCCTCGTTTGAGCGGGATGAGCGAGCCAGCTCCTCCCGCTTTTCTTTCTCGCGATATAATTCCGACGCATGTTTCTCAAACTCCTGAGAATAGTTCGGGCGCTGCGACGCGGGCACGAGGCGCTCAACTGGAGCACTGCAGACGGTAAAGTGATCGGATTCACAACGACCTTGGGGGAGACACGGCCAATTCTGGTTTACAAATATCGGGTGAATGGTCGAACTCTGATCGGGCTGGCGAAGGGGTTCCCGATTCCAAACAGCAAGATCAATCAGATGGCAGATTTTGTTGAGTCGCTGCCTTTTTTACGGATCAGGTTTGATGCTGCCCATCCGTGGAGAAGCCGAATTCTCAGGAGAGACAATCCGGAACTCCCATTTGTCGTTGATCTGGCCGCCAAAACAGTGCGTGCTTCGTATTACATTTGATGGCCGCTGTTACGCTCAAGGCTTTTGAGGGCGCCTCACGTTGAAATCGTCTCTTGCGATCAAGGTGTGAAAGGCAACCTACAATTCCCGCCGTCCCTCGATCGCCCGCGCCATCGTCACCTCATCCGCATACTCGATATCGCTGCCCGCGGGGACGCCGGTGGCAATGCGGGTAATCTTCACCGGCGAGTTGCGCAGCGCAGTCGCCAGCCAGTTGGCCGTGGCTTCGCCTTCGAGCGTGGGGCTCGTGGCCAGGATCACCTCGTCGATTTCGCCGCGCTCCGCGCGGCCGGCGAGGCCGTTGGCGCGCAGTTGCTCCGGGCCCACGCCATGCAGCGGCGAGAGCGTGCCGTGGAGCACGTGATAGACGCCCTGGTAAGCGCCGGTGCGCTCGATTGCGGCGATGCTGGTGGGCTCCTCGACCACGCAGACGAGGCGCTGGTTGCGCGTTGGACTCGAGCAATAGACGCATGGGTCGATGTCGGTGACGTTGTTGCAGACGGAGCAGAGGCGCAGGCTGGCCTTGAGGCTGCGCACAGCTTCGGCCAGCGCCGCGGCGTCGTCGTCGCTCGCGCGCAGGATGTGAAACGCGTAGCGCTGCGCGCTCTTGGTGCCCACGCCGGGCAGCTTCTTCAGCTCTTCGATGAGCCGCGCCATGGGCTCGGCATAACGGGACACGGTGGTCGCTCCCTTTCTTGTTTGGCGAGAGTTTTGCGCTGAGGTTGAAGCCTCGAGCGCCGGGGATTTCTTACACCCGCTTCGCGGGCTTGTGAGATTCGTTGTGATCCTTACACCCCGGGCTTTCGCCTGGGGCTATCCTCTTTTGCCCGCTTCGCGGGCCTGAAGCAGCGCTTCCTCAGGAGTGCGCGGTGGTACACCTTCGCTGCATCACGCGTTGAGCCCGGGAATTTTCAGGCCGCCGAGCATGCCGGTCACGCTGGAGCGGACGGCCTCTTCCGCCTTGCGGCCGGCTTCATTGACGGCGCCGACGATCAGGTTTTCCAGCATCTCCCGATCGACGCTGCCGCCGCTCAGGCCCGCCACGGCTGCGGGATCGATCTTGAGCCGGAGCAGCTCCTTCTTGCCGTTCATGGTTGCGGTCACAGCGCCGCCGCCGGCCGAGGCTTCCACCACGGTCTCGCTGAGCTTGCGCTGCATCTCCTCCTGCATCTGGCCGGCTTGCGAAAGCATCTCAGTCAGTTTCAGCGGATTGATCATGGCCGTGGCTCCTCCTTGCGCCTCATTCGGTCGCCCCGAAGGTCGAGCACGCTGCGGACCTCGGCCTTGAAGATTTCGCGCGCGCGCTGCACCAGCGGATTGTTGAGCGCGGCCTCCTGCACGCCGCCGGAGGCGGGCTGCGCGCTGCCGGCGAGCAAAGGCGCCTGCTCGGCCTCGCCCGTGCCGGCCTCGCCGGGAACCACGAGGAAGCGCGCGGGCCCGCCAAGGCGCTGCAGTTCCTGGCGAATAATCTTTTCGGCCGCTGCGTTCACAGTGAGGCCGATCATCTTTTTCCCCTTGCCGGGAACTTCGATGCGCAGGTTGGAGCCGTCAAAACTCCACGCAGCCGACCCGAGACAATTCGAGGCGGAGTCAAGTCCCTGTGCGGCCAGCGCGGCGATGATGCCGCTGCGGAGGGCCTCGACTGAGACCGCGCCCGCTTCTGCGCCGCTCGCGGCGAGGTTGGTCTCAGCGAGGGAAGCCGGCTCATGCGACGCGCCATTCCCCTCGCCCGGTGGGACTGCCGGAGCAGCTTCAGGGGAGGCAAGAACGGCCGCGCGCGCTTGTCCGTGCGAACTCGAAGCTGCGCCTCCGCCCGCGCCGAAAGGCGAGAGAGAAGGCGGCGGGGATTGGAAAGCCGCTTGCGGAGACCGGGGAGCCGCAGCCGAGGTTGCGCGGGGCGCGGCTGCCGGCGCGCGCGGCGCAGACGATGTGCCGGCGAGACTGCTCAACAATTCTTCGATGGGCAGCAGCCGCTGCGCGTGGATGAGCTTGAGCAGCCCCAGTTCGAGATGGAAACGCTGCTCCTGGCGGTAGTTCAGGTCGTCGAAGGTGCGCAGGACGATCTGCAGGTTGCGTGTGAGCTCTTCTTCGGTGAAGAGCAGTGCGGTGCGCGCGGCTCGGGCGCGTTCGTCCAGGGAGATTTCGAGCAGCTCCGTCTGCTCGCCGCCGAGTTTGGCCATGAGCGCATTGCGCAGGTAGCGCACCAGTTGCCGCGCCAGCGACAAAGGGCTATGGCCCGCGTTGACGAGGCCGTTGATCTGCTGCACCAGCTCCGCGCTCTGGCCCGCGGCCACGGCTTCGAGCAGGCGCTCGAAGACGGCGTTGGGCACGGCGCCCATCAGCTCGCGAATCTGCGCCGCCGAAAGGACGGGATGGTTGTTCTCGTCTGAGGGCGCAGACGCGATGGCCTGATCCATGATGGAGAGCGCATCGCGCATGGAGCCGTCGCCGGCCTCGGCCAGCAGCGCCAGCGCGGCCTCTTCGGCGGAGACGTTTTCTTTTTCGGCGATAGACTTCAGCTGCGTCAGAATGTCGTCGAAGCGCACGGCGTGAAAGCTGAAGTGCTGGCAGCGCGAGCGGATGGTCTGGGGAATGTTCTCGGGCTCTGTTGTGGCCATCATGAAGATGACGTGCGCCGGCGGTTCCTCGAGAGTCTTGAGCAGCGCGTTGAAGGCGGCTTCGGTGATCTGGTGCGCTTCGTCGAGAATGTAGATCTTGTAGCGGTCGCGCGCCGGCGAGTAGCGCGCGGCGTCGCGCAGCTCGCGAATCTCGTCGATGCCGCGGTTGGTGGCGGCGTCGATCTCGATCACATCGACGGAGTTGCCCTGGCGGATTTCCACGCAGGAGTCGCACCTGCCGCAGGGCTCCGGGGCAGGACGCTCCGCGCTGCCGGCCGCGGTGCGGCAGTTGAGCGCCTGGGCCAGGATGCGGGCAATCGTGGTCTTGCCGATGCCGCGGTGGCCGGAAAAAATATAGCCGTGGGCGATGCGGTTCTGCGCGAGCGCATTCAGCAGCGTGCGCGTAACGTGGTCCTGGCCGGCAACGTCGGCAAAGCGCTGCGGACGGTATTTACGGGCCAGAACCTGGTAAGCCATGGAAAAACAAACTCCTCTGCGAGCCGCTCAGAAAAAGAGCAGTCTGGAGGAGATTGTATCGTTTCCGGCTAGTGAGAGATTTGACGAGTAGCGCGGTCGCTCAGGCGGCCGGCGCATCAAGCGAGAGGGTGCGATTCGGGCCGCGCGTCAGGAGGCGTCGAGGTTGAGGCTGATGTCGTTGAGCCATTCGGCGATGAGGTCTTCGTCGCCGGGATCGAGCGCGTAGGCGTCGTTCATGAGCAGCACCGTGGCCCACACCACCAGATTGCGCTCCGTGATAAGGTCGAATCGCCTGCGCTCGAGCGCGTTCTGAATGTGTTCGCGGGTGATGACGATGCCGGGCTCGGGGACGCGGAACCGCGTGGAGGCGCAGCGCGCCGGGGTGCGGCTGCCGGCGGGCGTTTCTGTGGCGGCGAGGTTGAATTCAAAAACGCCGGCGAGCGCGCTGGCCAGCTCGTCGGCGCTGGACTCGAAGAGCGCAAACTTGCGCAGCACCTCCAGCTGGTGCCGGGTGAGGGAGGGAAGCTCGGATTCGGGAGTCAACTTCATTGCGGTTCTGTTCGCTTTGCCGCGGCGATTCGACCGCGAACCGGATTCTTCTTGCGCGCCTTCCTCGGCTCCGCGTGGCGCCGGGCGCGCGGCTTGACGGGCGACTTCCCCGCCGCGCGGCGGCTCATCTCCGCGCGCGAATACATCGTACCGCGGCACTTCTCCGCTCCGCAATTGCACAGCGCGTCGTCTTCCCCTCCGTCGTAGAGGCAGTAGTCGTAAGTGATCTCCTCGCCCGCGGCGATGTTGCGAATGGCCTTGATCCACACGTGGGAGTCGATCTCCTCGGTCTCGCAGTTGGGCCGGCAACTGTGGTTGATGAACATGGCCATGGAGTGGCCGTCGATGACCATCGAGCCGTCGCCGAGTCCAAAAAGATACGTGACTACGGAGGAGTCGTAGACCCGGTCGCCCTCGGCCTTGGTAAGCGGGTGGCCTGTGTATTCGATCACGCGCGCGCCCTTGCGGATGGGCGTGGTGGTGTAGCAGCCGGCGGCGTGGATCAAGGAAGAGCGGATGATGAGAGCCATGCGATGTTGGATGCGCCCGGTTTTCATCGCGTCGAGAGGCGCGAAGCGATTGGATTCGACACCCTATGGACCGCATCGTACCATTGAAGTGTGAGGAGAAGGATGAGGCGGCTGTGGTAAAGCGGGCACTGGCAGTGGCGCTGGTTCTCGGCTGCGGCCTGGCAGCGGGTGTCTCCGTGCGCGCGCTGGCCGCGAACCCGGCCAATCCGCAAAATCAGCCGCAGGCGCCCGCGCAGAATCAGCCGGCCGCGCCCGCGAAGACCACGCAGCAACCGGCGACTCCAAGTCCATCGGGCGCGAACTCGAATCCATTTCCGGAAGACGAAAGCACGGTTCCGATTCTGCCCACAAAGAACACGCCGGATGTGCCGCAAGGAAGCTTGAAGAACGCGCCGGACGGAAGTGCGGAGAATTGGGGCGCGCTGTTTCCCGCCGGCGACATGGATCCGGTGCAAAGCCCGGACAACGCTCCCGGAGAAGAAGGGCCGCCGCAGGGATTCAGCTCGAGCGACAGCGGCGTGGACAGCCTGCTGCCTCCGCCGGGCGCGGATACGGGCGCGGGCAAGAGGCATGGCAAGGGCGCCGGCGATGACATTTCCACCGTGCCCCATGAGAGCGCCGCGGAAGACGAGAACGTGGGGAAATACTATCTCGATAACAAGGACTGGCGCGCGGCGCTCTCGCGCTATGAGTCCGCGCTGGTGCTCGATCCCGACAATCCCGACGTGTACTGGGGCCTGGCGGAGAGCCAGCGGCACCTGGGGCAGTTTGCCGATGCGCGCGCCAATTACCTGAAGGTGATGGAGTACGATCCCGGCAGCCGGCACGCGAAGGATGCGAAGAAGGCGCTCGAGGAGCCGGAGCTGGCCAATGCGAAACCGGCGGGACAATCATCGCGTTGAGCCGTCAAGCGGCGATTCGGGCTTGTGCTTTCCCAGGTCTCAAAAACGAGAGCTGGGACGCCCACTTTTCCTTTCTCCAATCAGAATCCCGCCCAGCGGAGATAAGCCGCGAGAATCGGCTGGCCCCAGAGCGCGCTGACGATGCCGCCGATGCATAAGAAAGTGCCGAGGGGCAATTTGCGGAACGCCCAGAGCTCAGCGCCGGCGGATGATCCGGCCGGATTTTCTCCGGGTGCGTTGGTTTTCCCTGCGCTCGCTTTGGGTAATGCGAGCAGCAGGAGTCCCGTGAGCGCGCCCAGCACCACGCCGATCACGAAGGAGAGCAGCGCGCCCGGGAGGCCGAGCCAGGCGGCGAGCATGGCCATGAGCTTCGCGTCGCCCAGGCCGACGCCTTCGCGCTTGCGAATCAATTTGTAGGTCCAGCGGATGAGGAGGATGAGGAGCGCGGCGAGGGCCATGCTTATCAACGTTGCGATGGCAGTCTGCACATGAATGTTTGGCCCCCGATGAAACGACGCGAAGGTGCCGCCGAATATCGGGAGCGGAGCAACGCTGAAGGCGAGCCCCAACGCGATACCGGGCCACGTAAGCCAATCCGGTAACCAGAGGTTCTCCGCATCCAGTGTCGCAAGGGCGACAACAAGCCAGAAGAAAACTGCGCGGCCAGAGGCTCTGGCTAATTCGAGAGCGAGCTCCGAATTCGGCAACAAGAAATCGACGCCCCAGTAAGAATATCGCCATGCGACGATCGCCCAGAGCAGCCCGACGGCCAGCTCTACCAGCGGATAGCGCCAGCCGATCCATGCGCCGCAGGTGCGGCAGCGGCCGCGCAGCGCGAGCCAGCTCAGGACCGGAATGTTCTCCCACCATGCGAGCGTCCGGCCGCAGGCGCGGCAGTGCGAGCGCGGTTTGAGGATGCTTTCGCCGGCGGGCCAGCGCGTGAGGCACACGTTCAAAAAGCTGCCGAAGGCGAGGCCGAGAAGCGCGGCGAGAACGGTAGCGTAGATGCGAAGCGGAATCTGCATCCTGGGTCGCGTTTGAGTATACGGTGGGGAAGACGAAGGAGAACCCGCCGGCGTTCGCGCGGAGCGTGCCCGTGCGGCGCAGTGGATCGTCGCAGCGGGATAAATGGCCCGCGGCTAAAGCCGCCCTCGACGCTTGCCTGTATCAGTGGCCTGAAGTCCACTGCTCCCTCCGTTGTGAGACGCCTCACAAGGCCGTGATGCTCGATCACGATAAACTGTGGGGGAATGGAGTCTTCGCGCGAACAGCCAAAGGCAGAGGAATCCAGGCCGCAATTGGCAACCGATCCGCAGCGAGCGGGACAGTTGTTTGCGCAGGCGGCGGCCATCATGGCGCGGCTGCGGGCGCCCGGCGGCTGTCCGTGGGACCGCGAGCAGAGCTTCGACTCCATCCGCAAATACACGCTCGAGGAGACCTACGAGGTCTTCGACGCCATTGAGCGGCGCGATTTTCCTCACCTGGCCGAGGAACTGGGCGACCTGCTGCTGCAGGTTTTGTTCTACGCGGAGATGGCGGCGAACGAGGACCGTTTCACCATTGCCGAAGTGATCGATCACCTGAACCGCAAGCTCATCCGGCGGCATCCGCACGTGTTTGGCGAGGAGGCTTCAAAGGCCGCGGGCAATCGCGCCGAGGTGGATGCGGACGTGGAGGGCTCGGCGACAAAGGTGCTGCGCAACTGGGAGGAGATCAAATCCGCGGAGAAGGCCGGCAAAGCCTTCAACGCGAGCGTGAACTCTCCGGGACAAAGTGCTGACGCGTCGAAGATTAAGGAATCGCGGCTGGACGCCGTGCAGCGCGCCCTGCCGGCGCTCCTGGAGGCGGCAAAGCTCGGGGCGCAGGCGCGCAAGGCCGGCTTTGACTGGCCGGAGTGGCGCGGGCTGCTGCCCAAGATCGCCGAGGAGACGCAGGAGCTGGAAGCGGAGGCGGCGAGCGCCGAGTCGTCGAAGGATGAAGCGGGGCGCAAACCGGCCATCGAGGCCGAGCTGGGTGATCTTCTGTTTACGGTTGTCAACCTGGGGCGGCATTTGGGCGTCGATGCAGAGATGGCCCTCCGAGGAACGAACCTGCGTTTTCGCCGGCGCTTTCGCGCCATGGAGCTGGCCGCCGTGCGGCCGCTCGAGGAACTGGCTCCCGAGCAGCTGGAAGCGCTGTGGGACCGGGCCAAGCGTGAGCTCGCGGACGAAGAGGCGCACGCCGGTGCGCGCCGCGCCCATGGCGGTGCGGGGGCGCAACCATGATCCGCATTCGCCCTTGCGAGGGCTTTGACGAGTTCGATGCCTGCGTCCACCTGCAGATCGAAACCTGGGGCTATGACGAGAGTGAGCTGATCCCGCGCAAGACGTTTTTGCTGGCGCAGAAGATCGGCGGCCAGGTGATCGGCGCCTTCGAGACAGGGAACGCCGATGAGCCGGAGATTTCCACAAACGGGGCGGGGAAATCGAAAGAAGCTTTGGTCGGGTTCGCCATGTCTTTGCCGGGGGTGAAGACAGAAAACGGCCGCGCCGAGCCCTACCTGCACTCCCACATGCTGGCTGTGCGCGAGGGCTACCGCAATCGCGGAATTGGCGGGCAACTCAAGAGAAGTCAGCGGGTTGATGCGCTCGCAAGGGGCATTCGGCGCATGGAATGGACATTTGATCCGCTGGAGATCAAGAACGCTTTTTTAAATATCCACAGGCTGGGGGCGACCGCGCGCGCCTATCGCCCGGACTTCTATGGTGTATCCTCATCTCGTCTGCAGGGCGGGCTGCCCACTGACCGGCTCGTGGCCGAGTGGGAGCTCGATTCTCCCAGGGTGCACGCAATTCTGGATAATCGCCCCGCAGCAGTAAACGTTATCGAAGAACGGATTCTAGTGCCGGCTTCCATATACCAGTGGAAGGCGAGCCACGCGGATCGGGAACGGGCTCTCGCCGTTCAAATGGAGAACCGCCGAAAGTTTCAGCAGGCTTTTCACCAGGGCTTGGTTGTTCTTGGCTTCACTCTGGATGCGGAAGGAAATGGCGTTTTTGAGCTGGGTCCCCTCACCCGGCCGGAGCAGGTTTTTCATACCGAGGATCGCAAAAATTTATGAGAATCGATGCAATTATTCTCCGGGAACTGCATATGCCGCTGGTGCGTCCGTTTGAGACCAGCTTTGGTGTGACGCGCGAGCGCAGGATACTGCTGGCCGAGGTTCAGTCGGAGGGTTTGACCGGCTGGGGCGAATGTACGGCCGGGGAACGGCCGCACTTCTCCGGCGAGTCGACAGACACGGCCTGGCAGATCATCACCCAGGAGCTGGGACCGATGCTGGCCGCGGGGGCGCCCGAGCATGGCGGCGACGTGCCCCGCATCTTCCGCCAGGTGCGCGACAATCCCATGGCCAAGGCCGCGCTCGAAAACGCCATCTGGGACATTGAAGCGCAGCGCGAAGGGATCTCGCTCTCGCGGCTGTTGGGCGGCGTGCGCGATACCATTCCCTGCGGGGTTTCGCTGGGCATCCAGAGTTCGATTCCGGCGCTGACGGCGATCGTCGAGCGCGAGCTCGCGGCCGGCTACCAGCGCGTGAAGCTCAAGTGCAAGCCGGGATGGGACGTGGAAGTCTTCGAGCAGGTGCGCAACCGCTGGCCGGCCATCGCGCTGAGCTGCGACGCGAACTCGGCGTACAAGATGCGCGATCTCGATCACATTGTTTCCTTCGATGCCTTCGACCTGCTCATGGTGGAGCAGCCGCTGTGGCACGACGATTTTTACTTCCACTCCATGCTGCAGAAGCGGATGGAAACGCCCATCTGCCTGGACGAGTCGATTCACAACCGGCGCGACGCGCTGGCGGCCATCGAGATGGAGTCGTGCAAGATCATCAACATCAAGCTGGGCCGCGTGGGGGGCTTTTCCGAGGCCATCGCCGTGCACAATGCGGCGCTGGAGCGCGGCGTGCCCGTGTGGTGCGGCGGCATGCTCGAGTCCGGCGTGGGCCGCGCGCACAACATTGCGCTCTCCACCCTCGAGAACTTCTCGCTGCCGGGCGACGTCTCCGCCTCCGCGCGCTATTTCCATGAGGACATCGTCGAGCCCGAAGTGACGATTACGCCTGCGGGCGAAATTGAGATTCCCGATGTTCCCGGGCGGGGTTATGAGGTGCGCAGCGACCTGATCGACCGGCTCACGGCGCGCAAGGAGACCATCCGTGCCATGGAACTGGTGGCCTGAAATAAGAGAGTCAAAGGGTGCGGCGCCGAATACAATGACTCGGCGCCGCACTTTTGTGTTTGGAGGCAACGGGAATGAGGAACCGTAATGTCGTCGCGGGAATTTTGGCAGTCGCCTGCGCTTTGGCAATCGCGCAGGCCCTGCCTGGACAGTCGCAGATATCGGGCCAGGCGGCGGCCGCGGCCGCCGCGCAGAGCAAGGTAGCGCTCATTCCCGGTCTGGATACAGAACTGATGGACACGAGTGCGGATCCCTGCGTCGACTTCGCCAGGTTCAGCTGCGGCAATTTCAGCAAGCTCTACCCCATTCCGTCCGACCGGGCGAGCTACGGCAGCGACGTCCTCGTCGAGGAC
>JASHTS010000017.1 GCA_030040425.1 Acidobacteriaceae bacterium
ATCAGGTCCAGCACCAGCCGCGCCTTCTGCGGGCTCACGCGCTGAAAGCTTGCCTCCGCCCGGTATTCCTTCGTCTCCACTGCCATCGTCTTCTTCCTTAACCTTCAGCCCCGGCAACTCACCGGAAGCTTTCCACTTCATCTCGCTTCAGCCCGTGGTCCACGCGCCAGCAAGAAAAACTGAACCCTGACCCCTGATCCCTGACACCTGTGCTCACCGCGCCGGCGCCGCGGCCGGCTTGGCCACGGCCTCTGTCGGCGCCTTCACGCCGCCGGTGTGGCCTTTGAAAGTCCGCGTGGGCGCAAATTCGCCCAGCTTGTGCCCCACCATGTTCTCGGTCACATACACGGGCACGAACTTCTTGCCGTTGTGCACCGCGATCGTGTGCCCCACAAACTCGGGAAAGATGGTCGAGCGCCGCGACCAGCTCTTCACCACCTTCTTGTCGTTGGCCCGGTTCAGCGCTTCGATCTTCACATTGAGGTGCGCATCCACAAACGGACCCTTCTTCGTCGAACGTGCCATAACACCAGCTCCTAGCTCATCCAGCGATCACTGATCAGTGATCAGTGATCAGTTTTTCCTGCCGCCCATCCGCTCTTTTCTGCCGCCCCAGCATCGTTGCCATAACCCAAACTGAACACTGACAACTGATCACTGACCACTGTTCTTACTTCGCCCTGCGGCTCACAATAAACGCGTCCGTCCGCTTGTTGTTGCGCGTCTTGTAACCCCGCGTCGGCTGGCCCCACGGCGTCACCGGATGCCGTCCGCCCGAGGTCTTGCCCTCGCCGCCGCCGTGCGGATGATCCACCGGGTTCATCGTGACGCCGCGATTCGTCGGCCTTATGCCCATCCACCGCTTGCGCCCAGCCTTGCCGATGGAAATATTCTCGTGATCGGTATTGCCCACCTGGCCCACCGTCGCCATGCACTCGGCCAGCACCTTGCGCGTCTCGCCCGAGGGCAGCTTGAGCAGCGCGTACTCGCCTTCTTTGGCCACCAGTTGCGCCTGCGCTCCCGCCGAGCGCGCCATCTGCGCGCCCTTGCCCGGCCGCAGCTCGATGGCATGCACCGTGGTGCCCGCCGGAATATTCTTGAGCGGTAGCGCGTTGCCCACCAGGATGTCGGCCTCGGGACCCGAGCTCACCGTCGCGCCCACTTTCAAGCCCACCGGCGCGATGATGTACCGCTTCTCGCCGTCCGCGTAGTGCACCAACGCAATGCGCGCCGAGCGGTTGGGATCGTACTCGATCGTCGCCACTTTGCCGGGCACCCCGAACTTCTCCCGCTTGAAATCGATCAGCCGGATCTTCTGCTTGTGCCCGCCGCCGTGGTGGCGGATGGTCAGATCGCCCGCATTGCGGCGCCCGCCCGTGCGCTTGCGCGTCAGCAGCAGCGGCTTGTGCGGCGTCGATGTCGTCAGGTCGTCGTTGGTCAGCGACGTCTGAAACCGCAGTGTCGATGTGATCGGTCGGTATGTCTTGATTCCCATCGTCGTTTTCCTAAAAGCAGTTGTCAGTGATCAGTTGTCAGTGATCAGCTTGTTCGTTCCCGTCGGAGGCCCGTTGCTTTTACCTGCCCATGCCGCAACTGACCACTGTTCACTGCCCACTGCCTTACAAATTGCTCACGTACTCCGGCAGCTTCTGCCCGGCTTTGAGCCGCACGTACGCCTTCTTCCAGTCTGCGCGGAAGCCCGTCGAGCGGCCCCGTCGGCGTTCCTTGCCGGCAAAGTTCGCCGTGCGCACCGCAGCCACTTTCACTTTGAACAGCGTCTCCACGGCTTCCTTTACTTCGTTCTTGGTCGCCTCAGGCGCCACCTCAAACACCAGCGTGGCTTCGGTCTCCTTCACACCCAGGCCTTTTTCCGTAATCACCGGGCGATGAATCACGCGATAAAGTGTCGGCATTACGCAGCCTCCTTGCTCGCAGATCGCCGTGGTGACCGCTTCGACGTTGCCTTCTCGAGCGCATTGGTCAACTGCTCGATCGCCGTGGCGGAAAAGATCGCCCGCTCGTAGCGCAGCAGGTCGTAGGGATGCACTTCGTTGTTCAGCATCAGCTCCACGCCGGCCAGGTTGCGCGTGCCCTGGAGCAGACCCTGCGAAAGAGTCTTCGAATTCTCCACCAGCAGCGCCGTTCGCGTCACGCCCAGCTTCTTGAGCGCCGTTGCATAAAGCTTGGTCTTGGCTTCCTTGATCTCCAGCGAATCGACCACCGTCAGCGTGCCGTCGGCAAGCTTCGCCGCCAGCGCCGAGCGCAGCGCGCCCAGCAGCTTCTTGCGCGGGAAAGGATAGTCGTAGCTGCGCGGCTGCGGCCCGTGCACGGTGCCGCCATGCCGCCACAGAGGCGAGCGCACCGATCCGATGCGCGCCCGGCCCGTGCCCTTCTGCTTCCACAGCTTCTTGCCCGAGCCGGCCACCAGCTTGCGGTTTTTGGTGGCATGCGTACCCTGGCGCAGCGAGGCGCGGTAGTGCTTCACCGCCTCCCACAGCAGCGCCTCGTTCACCTGCTCCGCGCCGAATACTCGGTCGTCCAGATCGAGCGTGCCCACCTTGTCCCCGTTCAGATTCAATACATCCACTTGTGCCATCGTCTTCTTCTCCAGGGTTCAGGGGTCAGAGATCGGGGGTCAGTATGCTTGCTTCGTCTCGCTCGCGGCCTTTACTGATCCCTGATCCCTGAAACCTGATCCCTGCTCTCTATTTCCTCTTGCCCTGCGCCTTCTTCGAAGCCTTCAGCGGATCGACCGTGGTCGAGCCGGCAAAGCCGCGCCGCTCCCGCGGCGGCGCCTTGGCCTTCGAGATCAGCACGTATCCATCCCGCGGCCCTGGCACCGCGCCTTCCACCATCAGCAGATTCTCGTCGAGATCGATCCCGCGTATGCGCAGATTGCGCACCGTCACCTGGTCGGTCCCGTAGTGGCCCGGCATGCGCTGCCCCGGAAACACCCGCGAGGGAAAGCTCGAGGCGCCGATCGATCCCTGCACCTGGAACATGTGCCCATGCGACTTCGGTCCGCCGCCAAACTTGTGCCGCCGCACCACGCCCGCAAACCCGCGCCCCTTCGACGTGCCGATCACATCCACAAACTTCGCGTCGGAGAAGATGTCGACAAGCACGCGGTCCCCGGCCTTGAGGCCGTCCGCGCCGTCGGCCGCGGCCTCGATGTCCACCTCGCGAATCACCTTCACCGGCGGCGCTTCGGTCTTGGCCAGATGGCCCGCCTGCGCCTTGGTGATGCGCGAAGCCTTCACAAACTCCACCAGCCCAATCTGCGCCGCGTCGTAGCCGTCCTTGGCCGCCGACTTCAACTGCGTCACCACGCA
>JASHTS010000157.1 GCA_030040425.1 Acidobacteriaceae bacterium
CCGCGTGATGTTCCTGAAACACCTCGTTCCAGAAGGTCACGAAGGGATGCTCCTGGGCAAGCTGCCAGCGAATGCATACGGCGCAAAGAAACAAAGCAATCAATGTTGGCGTGGCCAACTGCTGCAATGAAAGCTGCTGCGCAGGCGGCACTGCCGGCATGGCCGGCTGCTGCATGGGGACAATGGGCTGCGCGCCATGTTGCGCGTGAACAAGGTCACGCAGCATATAGAACCGCGGAACATAAGAGCCGGCGGGGATTTCAACGGCAAATTCCAAATCGCCGGAGCTAGCTGCATAGTATGCAGCCAGTCGTTTGCGGACATCATTTGCACGCACCCGCACACCGGCATCGGAGCCGGTGTCGTAGGAGGCATCGCGGCCCAGCAGCACGATGCCGATGAGCCGTTCCTTGAGCTCATCGATATTGCCGCTGAGCGTGCACTCAACGATGTATCGCAGAAACTGGCAGCTTTTTGCGCTGGTGCGGAAGGATGGGCTTTCGCATACAGCTTCGACCGCGGCCTTCAGTTCAGAGGCATATTCGCAGAGCCCACCTGGCTGGATTTCATCCTTCTGCATTGACGTTTCCGCGAGAATATTCCGCTTGTTAGTCTAGGCCGCGGATGTTACAGGAAAGTGACTTGAGACCACATCCCGGGTAAACCGTTATTTAACAGATAAGTACATTCTGCTTAACGCCGCTGAACGTTTCGGCGATCAGCGAACGCTGAAATCGTAATGTGGATGCTCATTCGAAGTGGTCGCCATCGTGGCGCTCAGGGCAAAGCGAACGCTCCGCGAGAAGCGGAAGGGCCCGAGCTTTTCAGCACCTCCTCGGACGAGCTGCAAAAGTATCGAATCCCACTTGCGACAGCTGTGGCGAATCCTTGTCGCAACGCCAGGGACGGCGCGATGGGGTTGAGGTTTCAATGAGTTTAGCCGCCGGTCAGCGACGCATCTTCTGGATCACGTGGATCACCTACGCGGGCTTTTATCTGTGCCGCAAGAATCTGAGCGTCGTGCTGCCGCTGCTGAACAGGGTTTCAGGGCTGCGCAGCATCGACCTGGCCAACGTCGTCTTCGGCTACAGCTTCTTTTACGCGGTTGGGCAGTTTGTCTGCGGGCCGCTTTCTGACCGCATCGGCGCGAAGCGCGTGGTTGGCGCCGGTCTCTTGCTGGCGGCGGGCAGCAATCTTTTTATAGGCGCGCACGCCGTTTGGATATGGCTGCTCGTTTTTGCCTGCCTGAACGGAATGGGGCAATCGACGGGCTGGTCGGGGTTGGTTAAGACTATGGCCATCTGGTTCCGCGGGGGGAATCGCGGAATCGTGATGGGATGGTGGACCACCAATTACGTTCTCGGCGGATTTTTGGCGACTGCGTTCGCCACCTGGGCAGTCGTGCAAACGTGGCTGGTGCCGCAACTGGGATGGCGGCGAGGATTCCTGTTTCCCGCGCTGCTGCTGCTGGCGATCACAGCGGTGTTCCTTTTTGGAGCAAAAGAATCGCCGGAGCCGGCGGATTTGCCGCCCGGAATGCAGTGCGATCCTTACGCGCTGCAAACGGTACGTTCGAATTGGACCGTGCTGGCCAGCCTGCTTCGCAAACCGTCGTTGTGGCTGATTAGCGCCTCGTACTTTTTCCTGGAGCTTTGCCGCTATGCGTTAATGTTCTGGCTGCCGCTTTACATGGTGAACAGACTGAAGTACAGCCTGCAGGCATCGGGGTATCTATCGTCGCTTTATGAACTGATCGGTATTGCCGGAGCGGTGTTGGCAGGATACATTTCAGACCGTTTCATCGGGTCGAGGCGCGCGCCTGTTGCCGCAATCATGCTCGGTGGATTCGGCATGGTGCTGTTATCGGAACCCGATTTATCAAGATTCGGACTTCTAGGTACAGCTGTGGCCATCTCGTTGGCCGGCGTCTTCTCCTTTGGCCCGGACACTTTGCTTTCCGGTGCCGGAGCGCAGGATATCGGTGAGCCCAGGGCAGCGGCGACGGCATCGGGGTTGGTGGATGGTATCGGCCATCTGGGGACAATTTTCTCGCCGTATGTCGTGGTCTTCGTCAGCGAGCACTACGGTTGGGATTGGCTTTTCTTCATTCTTGCCGGCGCGGCGTTTCTGGCCGGCGCAACGCTGTTGCCGATCTGGAACCTCAAGCCCGCGATCTACATCGAAACCCAGCCTGGGGCGGAAGCCACAGAGCCGGAATCCTGCGTCGCATACAAATAAGGGCCTGCAGAGGCCCGATTTTCCATCGTTTCGCTGTCGCCGCAGCGTGGCTAGAGCCGAATCGATCCTTCGCAAAGCAGTGTGATGACGCGGAGCGTCGTGGCTGAGCCGGTGCCGCGCATGGCGCACTTTCTCAAAGCTGTGGCGAACGCAAATTGCAACACCTATCACCTTGATTTCCTGAGCGCGACCCCATCGCCGCCGGACAAACTCAAGCTCCAATAAACAAACGTTCATTACCGTTAAGCCCATTGCGTTTCATGTTGTGTTCATCATTGAGCAATTGGCCTTCGCTACGCTGGGCGCATCGAAAGGCGAACAACCCGCGAGCCGCGATCTATCGCAAGCCGCCATCACTCTTTCGCATTTTCATTCTGGGAGGGGTAATGAAGTTGAGTTTGGCATTTCTATCAGTCGGAGTTTGCGCCCTGGCGGCGTGTCTGGGAATGCCGGCGTTTGCGCAGAGCGGAACCGCCAGCGTCAGCGGAACGGTGGTTGATCCGCAGCAAGCCATCGTCAAGGGAGCTACCATCGTACTTACGCGTACCAGCACTGGAATACAGCAAAGAACCACCAGCGACGATCGCGGCGACTTCATTTTTCCTCCTGTTGCGCCCGGGCACTACGAAATCAAGGCCGACGCGGCCGGGTTTAGTACGACGGTGATCACCGGGATGACGCTGGAAGTTGGCGAGTCCCGTTCCATCACGCTCTCGCTCAAGGTGGGGGGCGTGCAGCAATCCGTGGAAGTTACCAGCGCTCCTCCCGAGTTGAACGACACTACCGCGGATCGCGGCCTGGCTATTGAGCCAGCTTTCGTCGAGGGCATTCCGCTGAACATCCGCAACCCACTGCAGCTCATCAACGACGACGCCGGCGTCACCAAAGGAGACGACGGCCTGTCGGGACAGGACTCGACCAGCGAAAGCCGCACCAACACTTTCCGCATTAATGGTGCAAAGGGTTCCACCACCGATGTCATGATCGACGGCGCGACGAATACCACCTCCTATTACAACCAGGACGCGGGGATTCCCGGGGTCGATTCGGTGCAGGAATTCCGCGTCTACACCGAGGCCTACGATCCCGAGTTCGGCCGCACCAGCGGCGGAATCGTAAGCTACGCTCTGCACACGGGCACCAATCAGCTCCACGGCACGGGCTTTGAGTTTTACCGCAACGAAGATATGGATGCCAACGGCTTCAATGCCAACCACACCAATCCGGTCACGCCTAAAGGCCACTTCAGCCGCAACCAATATGGCGGCACTCTCGGCGGTCCGGTGATCCTGCCCAAACTTTTCAGCGGCAAGAACAACACCTTCTTTTTCGTCTCCTATGAAGGGCTTCAAGACACGAGCGCCGGCTCATTCCTCGGCACCGTTCCCACAAAGCTCGAGAGAACAGGCGACTTCTCGCAGACGTACGACGCCAAAGGGAATCTGATCGCCATCTATAATCCCTACACCACAACCACCGGCACGAACTATAGCCGGCAAACAGTGGCGGGAAACAACATCAATAACATCCCGGGCATCACTCTCAACCCCATCGGGCAAGCGCTGGTGAATCTTTATCCGCTTCCCAATCAGACGGGAACCGGCGGAAGCGACCTTGATAACTTCTTCTCCAATGCGCCGAATACCGACGACAACAACAGCCTCGACCTTAGGATCGATCACAAGTTCAGCGAGCATCACAGCATCTTCGGCCACGTCACCGATTTTTCGAACCACATCAATTACAGTGACTATTTTGGCAACGGACTTTCTCCCGAAGACGCCAACGACCGCATTCCCGGATTGAACATCACCGTAGATCACACTTGGGTCATCTGGCCCAACATGATCTTCGACCACCACTTCTCGTGGGCGCACAGCGAATCGAATCGCAATGAATCGGTATTGAAGAGCCCGGCGTCGCTTGGCTTCAGCAGCGCAATCGCCCCGGGAGTCACAGCCGACCAGACACCGCAGTTGACCTTGAACGGTCCGCCGGCCGTTGGCAGTTACAGCACGTTGGGCAATTACTATCCGTTCGAGCGCAATTACTCTTCGGTCTATCAATATGCCGCCGCAATGACGTGGGTGAAGGGAAAGCACACCATCAAATACGGCATTGACCTGCGCGCTTACCCGACCCAGCTGTGGGATCCCGAGCAAATGTCGATTGCAAGCGGCGGCTCGAGCCCCGGCGCCAACTTCACGGATGGCTTCAGCTCCGGCACCACGGTGATTAATGACTCTGGCGACGGTGTTGCCGATTTGCTTCTTGGACTTGCAACCGTGACTTCGGGCTACGAGCCGGAGACTCGGTCTGTGCACGATTACGGCGCGGCCTTTGCCCAGGATTCATTCCGGATCACGCCGCGCCTGGTTATCACTTATGGCCTGCGTTATAACTACGAGGCCGGCGACGTGGAACAGAACAACCTGCTCAACTATATGAACCTTACGGCAGTGTCGCCTTTGCAGGCGCAAGTACCCTCGTTGACTTTGACCGGCGGTGTCGGCATACCCGGCCTAGGCGGCACGAGCCGCCAACTCCAGGTTCCGCGAAAACTCGACTTTGACCCGCGCCTTGGCGTCGCGTACGAACTTAATAATAAGACCGTGATTCATGCTGGAGTGGGGATCTTTCATCATCCCGCAGCTGCGTGGCAGCAATATCCGAGCGCGGCCGGTGGCATCCGCACCACCACTTCCGTCGACGCGGAGGCAAACGGAGTAACTCCTCTTTCCGGTTATCAACTTGCCAGCCCGTATCCCAGCGGACTTCCCACTTCTCAGGGCAACGCCGCCGGCTTAAGCATCGACCTGGGCGACTCGCTGGAGAGCCCACTGCGCAGGCAGGATATTGCGTACCAGGAGAGCTGGTCGCTCGATGTTCAGCGCGCGCTCGCTGGCGATTTTGTTGTGACCGCCGCTTATGCCGGCAACGAGGGTGTGAGCCTGATGGTAAACGAACAGTTGAATCAGTTGCCCACCAGCGATGAAGCGCTCGGTTCGGGTCTGCTGACCCTGGTTTCCAATCCGCTCTATGGATTGATCGACTCGGCCTCGAGTGTCGACACGCCGACAGTCAAGAACTCGCAATTACTGCGCCCACACCCGCAATTCCAGAACATGGAGGGAAACAACATTGGCGCCGGGCACTCCAGCTACAATGCGGGACAGTT
>JASHTS010000158.1 GCA_030040425.1 Acidobacteriaceae bacterium
TGGGCACGTGGAGGAGTTCACGAACGGCAACTGCTGGTTAACGCCAAAAGGACCGCCGGTGACGGTGCCGATGGCGTAGCCGGGCGAAAAATATGTGAAGAGCTCGCCGCGATCGTAGTAGATGCCGGCGCCGGTGCGGATGACGATGGTGTTGTGATCGCGCGCCGGCGACCAGGCCGCGCCCACGCGGGGACCGATGCCCCACTGCCGGCCGGTAAGCGTGGTGTTGCTTACGTCCCTGGTGCCGTTTACGTTGTTGCCGGCGATGATGAGGCCGGAGTTGGTGATGGTGTCAGAGGCGGCGTCGTAGTTGTAAAGCGAAGGACTGAAGTTGAACAGGCGGCCGTACTTCTCGGTGAGGCCGCCATCCCAGTCGTAACGGATGCCCGCGGTGAGCGAGAGGTTCGGCATGATCTGGTATTTGTCCTCGACGTACATGCCGAGCTGGTTGGCGCGATAGTAGCGGCTGGCATTGCCCTGCAGGAAAGAAGTCACGTAGAACTCGGTGGCTGCGCCGCCGGGCACGTCATAGCCCTGCATGAATTCGCTGAAATCGTCGGCGGTTACGCTGCCGATGCCGGTGCGCTTGTCAATGGTGTTGAGCTGCGTGTACGCGTAGCTGCCGCCGAAGGTCAGCGTCTGCTTGCCCAACAGCCAGATGGCGTTGCCCGAGGGCGAGAGACGGTTCTGGAAGACGCCGGTATCGCTCGACTGCGACTCGGCGTTGGGGCCGATGTTGAGGAAGACGGGGCTGATGCCGGGGAAGTTGTCGGATTGCACGTTGCCCAGGACGTTGACGATGGAGATGCCGGGAAAGTAACCCGAGCCGAAGACGTTGATGGAGCCGGTGCCCTCTGAGCCGCCGGGGATGGAGCCCGGACCGAAGGCCTGAATGTTGTCTGCCCAGTTCTTTTCGCGCAGCACGCCCAGCGTCTGGGTTGTGCTCAGGTTGCTCTTGAGCAGGAGAGTGTTGTTGATGGAGAACTCCTGCGCGCCGGAGTCGAGATGCTCGTCGAAGCCGGGAACGCTCGAGTAGGAGTAGGGAGCGATGGTGGGATCGTGCTGGTAGAAGTACTTGAGGCTGACCGTGTCCTTTGCCGTCGCGTCCCAGTCGAGATCGGCGACGCCCTGGCTGGATTTGAAGTAGCCCGTTCCCGGAATGAAGGCATTATCGAGGTGCGCGGCGGTAGGCGAGCCGCCGTCGAGCGCGTCGTTGGGGATGAGCCATTTGCCCGGCTCGCCAGGCAGCGACGGGGAGTTGAACAGGATGAGCGCCAGTGGATCGATGCTGCTGCCGGTGAGCTGCGTGCAGTCGCCGGCGGCGGCCTGCGCGCTGGTACAGAAGGAATTATTGCTCAAGGCGGCCATGCCCGCCGCGTTGCGATTGCTGTCGGCAAGGCCGATGGGCACATCGAGGAAGCTGTCGCCGAGCTCCGCGTCGGAGACGTGCAGGTACTGGTAGCCCACGAAGCCGAAGAGCTTGTCCTTGATGAGGGGTCCGCCGAAGGTGCCGCCGAACTGCTCGCGATGCAGTTGCGGAACCTTGTCGCTTGCGGGCACGTCGGGATCCTGGTTGAAGAAGAAGGGCGCGGCGTTGATCCAGTTGGTGCCGTGATGGAAGTAGAGGGCGCCATGAACCTGGTTGGTGCCGGACTTGGTGCTCATGTCGATGTGTGCGCCGGAGGTGGATCCCTGCTGGGCGTCATACATGGAGGCATTGACGCGAACTTCCTGCAGGGTTTCCGGAGCGGGCGTGGGGATGGCGTTGCCGATGGAGAGATAGATGGAGGCCGCGGACATGATGACGCCGCCGCCGCCGCCGGGGATGGTTTGCACGCCGGTGGAGTTGATGACGCGCTCGGAGTCCACCTGGCTGGTGCTCTTGCCGTTGAAGAGGTTGGTGGCGTCGACGCCGTTGAGCAGGAAGCTGTTGGAGGTGTCGCGCTGGCCGTTGGCCCAGATGGGCGCGTTGCCCAGGCCGGAGTTGGCGCCGGTGCCGCCGCTGAGCTCCGCGTCGACCCCCGGCGACTCAATGGCGAGGCCGGTGAAGCTGCCCGTGGGCAGAGGAGTGGCGGCGATCTGCGCGGTCTCCATCACGTAGCCGTTGGTGGTGTCCACGGCGTTCATCAGCGGTGCGGCTTCCACTTCAATGGTGGTGGAGGTCTGGCCGACTTTGAGCGAAGCATTTACGGTGGCCGTGCGCTCGGCCTGGATGGTGATGTGCGGCGTCTTCTGCGCTTCGTATCCCTGGGCGGTGAAGGTGAGCGTGTAGGTGCCGATGGGCAGATCGACGAGGGTGTAGATGCCGGAGCCGTTGGTGGTGGCGGTGCGCGTCAGCGAGGTCTGCTCGTCGACGACGGTCACCGTGGCGTTGGGAATCATGCCTCCTGTGGAATCGCTGACCGCGCCGGTGATGCCGCCGAGGGTCTGCTGCGCCCAAAGACTGAGGCTGCCCAGCGCAACGGCGCCGCCCAGCGCCAGCAAGCGGAGAATATGAAAGCGCGGATTCTGCATGGCGTGCCTCAAAGGAGTGACCTCGGAATAAAAATTTCCCCATAGTTTCTTATGAGACACGGAGAAAAACAGTGGAAGGAAAGATGCCGTGATTCAGAGCCGCACAAGCTTAAGAAGAGGAAGGTAGACTTCCACGAGGTTTGCTCGTCTCCTGTTCGAATCCAGCTCGCACTACGAGGTAGGCATAGAGTACGCCAACCCTCATAAAGTTCTTATAAGATTTTTTCGCCGATCGCCGGCCGCCGCGAGCAGCGGGACCGTGAAAACATGGGTCTTTGCGCCGCGCCCCTCGATGCGGGGCGGCAAGCGCGCCAAGGGAAGATTGTGCGCACAGAGGACGTGGCGTGGAGCAAATTTCCACCTCTTTTCCACATGGTTATACACAGGGCGCGGGCAAAGCATCGCGCCGATGCGGCCGCAACCGGGCGTAGAGTCGAAGCCATGATTCCGCGGATGGCGAAGATCGCGCTGGTTGCGGGCGTGGCGCTGCTTTACTCCCTCATCGTCTTCGGCAACCTCGCCGATCCGGGCGCGAACTACCAGTTCGTGCGCCACGTGCTGAGAATGGACACGACCTTCCCGGGCAATCACAGCATGTGGAGGGCGATCGCCGCGCCGTGGGTGCACGTGGCGTTTTATGGGGCCATTCTGGCGTGGGAACTGGCAAACGCGGTGTTGCTCTGGTGGGGCGCGGCGCGGATGCTGCGCGCCCCTCGTGCACCGGCCGCGGGGTTTCGCGCGGCGATCCGGTTCACGCAGGGAGCGTTGGCGTTCTCGCTGATGCTGTGGCTGGTGGCGTTTCTCGCTGTGGGAGGGGAGTGGTTTTTGATGTGGCAGTCGCCCACGTGGAACGGCCAGCAGGCAGCGGCGCGCAACTTCCTCGTCGCGGGCATCGTAATGTTGCTCATCGGCCAGCGGGAGGAGGACGAGCCGGCGTAGCGCGTCTGCACCAATCCGCGCGCGAGAATGCGCCGGGATCCAATCCAAAACACATCAGGCCGCGTGCGGCGGATCGGATTTTCTGCGCAAAGCGTACCACGCGACGCCGAGCGCAATGTAAGCGAGATAGATGAGCGGAATGCGCGCGTGTACGGGGTCGGCGGCGGAGCGAAGATCGACCACGGCGATGAGCAGCGTGGTCATAACGGCGAGGATGCTGACCCCTGTCACTGCATGCGAGTGCTGGCCCAGGGCGCGGCGCGCAAAGGGCAGCGCCGCCGCAACCAGCGCGTAAGCGGTGAGAAAGCCGAAGACCGAAAGCGAGCCGCAGAGATCGTAGATCGCAGAGCCGGAGACGCCGCGCAAGTGGAGCGCGCAGGTGCCGAGGAAGATGAGCGCGGCGGAGAGCGCGATGGCCGCGCCGGGCGTGCCGTGGCGGGCGTTGGTGCGCTCCAGCCCTGAGGGCAGCAGCCCCCCGCGGGCCATGCGCATGAGCACGCGTGCCGCGGCGGTGGTGCAGGCGAGCACGCAGGCAAACATGCTGATGGCGGCGCCGAAGTCGATGGCGATGCCGAGCGGAGCCACGCCCGCCCTTTCCGCGAGCAGATGCAGGGGGCTGGCGGAGGAGCTCAACTGGCCTGACTGGCCGCGAAACCCCAGCACCTCGGAGTAGGAACAGAGGATGAAGAAGATTCCCGTAAAGAGCGCGCATTGCAGCACCGCGCGGGGGATGGTGCGCAGAGGATTGCGGGCTTCGCCGCCGAGCGTGGTGGCGCTCTCAAAACCGACGAAGCTGAAGATGGCGAGCACCAGCGCAGGGCCAAATCCGGAAGAGGAAATTGCCCCTAGGCGAAACTGCTCGCTATCGAGGCGGAATCCGATGCGCACGGGCAGCACAACCAGGACCACCGCAATGAGGCTGACAGAGACGGCTTCAATCCAGAGCATGGTTTCCGTGGAGAGCTTGATGTCGCGCCAGGCGATGAGACCCGCAACGGCGCAGACGAGCGCGAGCACGGGAACGGCCGGCGGCGACCAGTGCAGGAACTGCTGCGCGAGCAGCCGAGCGTAGTAGAGCGCGCCGCCGGCCACCGATCCGCCGGTGGCCAGATAGGCCAGAAGAAGCCCCCAGGCGCAGATCGCGCCGAATACGGGCGGCAACGTGCTGGCGGTGTAGGTGTACAGCGAGCCGGGCGAGGCCGAGAGGCGCGCGAAGCGGCTGACGCAAAAGCCGACCAGCAGCATGGCCGCGGTGGCGAGCAGATAAATGAACCAGGTGCCGCTGCCCGCGAGCGCGAAGACGAGGGGGATGGTAAGCGAGGGGGTGGTAGAGGGCGCGATGGCGGAGACCGATTGCGCCAGCGTCTCCAGCGGACTGAGCACGCCGGCATGGAGGCCGAATTTCTCCGCTGCGTCCGCGGGTGCATACACTTCGCCTTGGGAGCTGGACTGGCTGCTCACGCATCTGCCTTTCGCTTGCCTGCGGAATTCCTGGTTAACGCTCGATGGTGGCCTCGATGACGCCATGCGGCTCATCGATGGGCACGAAGATGTGGTTTGGATTATCTTGACCGAAGGGGCTCAGCTCCGCAAGCAGATGGTGCAGGTTGGGCATGGAGAGATGAATACGCGCGATCTCCGGCGCGGCCTCCAGCCCGGCTTTGCCCATGGCGAAGAGCGTGTGCTGCACGCTCATGCTGTTGTGGCCGGCAAAGGTTTTGAGCAGTGCGGCGAGGATGCGCGCGCGCACGCTGGCGAAGTCCTGCGTGGGTGAGGCGTAGTCCCAGGTGATGGTTGCGCGCGTGCCCAGGATGCGGTCGGTGGTGGGTTTGAGCGTGGTGAGCTTGTCGACGATGTAGCCGGTGAAGGCGGATCGCGCGGTTTTGAGAATCGTCAGGCCGTCAATGCCGGAGGTGAGCTGCCATCCCGAACCACGCACGCGGAGAGCGCGAACGGTCTGCAGCTCCGATCCGGCGAGCTTGAACGTCGCTGCTTCCGGCGCGCCGTCGATGATCATGCGCTCCCAGGATTTCTCGTTCATCTCGATGATTACCCGTTTGATGGCCGCGTGATTGGCGAGAAAATAGTCGCCCAGCTCCATGGCAAAGATTTCAATGGTCGACGCCGTCGAGTTGCGTGCGACAGAATACACGGTGTTTTTCATCGTGTCCGTGGGCAGCACCATGCTGTTGTCCGCCTCGGTGAAGCTCGCGTCGAAGCCGCCCTCGAGGAGCACGCAAACGGTCCATTCCTGAAATTCATGGATTTCGTGGTCCTCCGTCGGGTCGGGATTCCTGAAGCGCGTAATGCGCGAGAGACGCACGCGCGATTTTCCGTAGCGGTTTTCACCCAGCCTGGCCATGCTTCCAATTCCTCGTTCGGTTTCCGTTTCAGCTTCCTCGATAGGTGGTGTAGCTGTTGTCGGCGAAGAGCAGCGGGATGTGATAGTGGGTCTCGCCGTCGCAGTCGAATTCGATGGTGACTTCCGGATAGATGCTGGAGCGGCCATGGCGATTGACGTAGGCGGCCGTCGAAAATGTGAGTCGATACGTGCCGGCGGGCGCGTGCGGCGCCAGGTTGCGGCAGCGGCCGTCGGCGTCGGTTTCACCGGCGGAGACCGGAACCCAGTGACCGGCTTCACTCTGGTCGGGCTCGCGCCGCTCCAGGCGCACGGCAACGCCCGCGGCCGGCTTGCCGAGGACGGCATCGAGAACGTGGGTGGTGATGGCGCTCATGCTGCCATCCATTTTCGCAGACGGATTTGCGTGATCTGGCGCTGTTGCTCGGCGGCCTCGCGCAATTCGGTGGCGCGGTCGCTCTGCAGGCGCCGGTTCAGAATCGCCAGCATCTCTTCTGCGCTCTTGCCGGTGGCGCAAACGATGTAGGTGAAGCCGAAGCGCTGTTCGTATTCGGCGTTGCCGCGGGCGAGTCCTTCGAGGACGCGCTGAGCGGCGAGCCCGGCGCCGGACTGCTCCTGCGCCGACCACGCCGCCGATTGTGCGCCGGCTTGCGCGGCTCTCCGCTCGCCGGCACTCTGGCCGATTCTTGGATGGCAGGCGAACGCCTCAAGCCAGTCGGGCTCTTCCATCGTCGCCCAGATGCGGTCGGCGGCGGCGAGCAGCTCTTCCTGGTTTTGGATGGGGCGCAGATCCGCCATGGAGCGCGCCCAGCGCTGTGCGCCGCAGCAGGCGAGCATCTGTGCGAAAGCCGTTGCCTCATCGGCTGCATTCCATGCAGTGAGGACGGCGTTCATGGCCGCGGCTCCGGCTTCATCAGCTCGCGCAGGAATTCTTCCACGAGATTGGCGGCCACGCGGCGGCGGAACTCGGCGGCGGAGCGGATGTCGTCGATGGGTGCCGCCTCCGCGAGAACGGCCGTGCGCGCGGCGCAGATGGTCTCTTCTGTAATGGCGTTGCCGAGAATGGATTCTTCCGTGCGGTAAAGCCGCGTGGGGAATGGCGCAAGACTGGCTGCGCCGAGGCGAATTTCCGCGACGGTTTCATTTTCGATGAGAGCGGTTGCGGCGAGCGCAACCTTGGCGATTGCCATGGCGCGCCGCGTACCCACTTTGCGCAGATAGCCGCGATGGCGTGCGAAACGGCGCGGCAGGTGGACGGCGAAGAGCAGCTCGTCGGGCGCGAGCAGGTTGCGCTTGTAGCCGGTGTGAAATTTGTCATAGGGAACCGTGCGGGAACCGCGGATGGAAACAAGCTCGATCCGGGCGTCGTAAGCGAGCAGCGCGGGCGAAGAATCCGCAGCCGGCGAGCCGTTGACCAGATTGCCGCCCAGCGTGGCGCGGCTCTGGTTGGCAATGGAGCCGATCCAGCCTGCGGCCTGCGCGAGCAGCGGAAGCTCTGCGGCCACGGCGGCATTCCTGCGCAGATCAATGAAGGTTGCGCCGGCGCCGACGGCGATTGAATTTGCCTCGACGCGGATGAAGCGCAGATCGGGAATGTTCCAGAGACTGACCAGCTTGCGCGCGGTGAGCCGGCCTGCCGCGTGGGCGACCATCAATTCCGTGCCGCCGGCGATGGGCGTCCATGCGCCGGGCTCGGATGCGAGAAGATGAAGCACCGCGGCCAGGCTGCCGGGCGCGATGAGCTCGTGCGCCTCGGGGTTACCGCGCATCGGGTTTTTTCTCCGAGCCGGCGTGGGTCGAGGCCGCGAGCACCGAGGCAAAGATGCGCGCAAAGCCGGTGCAGCGGCAGAGATTGCCGCCGAGGCCTTCGCGAATCTCTTCGCGCGATGGATGCGGATTGCGCTCGAGGAGCTGCGCGGCAGCCATCAGCATGCCGGGCGTGCAGATGCCGCACTGCGCGCCGCCGCATTGAAGGAATGCCTCTTGCAGGGAATGCAGAGCCCCCCCGGAGTCGATAGCGGGGGCGAGGCCTTCGACGGTTTGAATCTGCGCGCCTTCGGCCTGCAGCACCGGAATGAGGCAACTGTTCACCAGCTCGCCATTCATGCGCACGGAGCAGGAGCCGCACTCGCCTTCCCCGCAGCCTTCCTTGGCTCCCGTGAGATGCAGGTCTTCGCGCAGCACGTCGAGCAGGCGCTTCATGGGCGGCGCGTGCACGGTGCGGGATTGGCCGTTGACGGTGAATCGAATAGAGGCCCAGCGGCTGCTCATAGGGCAGCCGGCTCCGCGATTGGTTCGCGCGCGGCGAGCGCGGCGAAGAGATCTTCGGGCAGCAGCGGAATGGCGTTGAACGGCACGCCGGTAGCATCGCGAATGGCGTTGAGAATGGCGGGTGCGGGCCCATCGTGCGGCAATTCGCCGATGCCCTTGGCGCCGTAGCCGCCGTAGCAAAAGGGAATCTCTTCGAAGACGACATGAATGGGCGGCACGTCTTCCGCGGTGGGCATGATGTAATTCGTCATCTGGTTGTTGGCCATGCGGCCGTTTTCGAGGACAACTTTTTCGTAAAGCGCAAAGCCGATCCCCTGGGCCACGCCGCCTTCGATCTGTCCCATGGCAAGCACAGGATGAAGCACGCGGCCGACTTCCTGCACGGCCCAGAAATCTTCCACTTCCGCTGAGTAGGTGACCGTATCCACGGCCACCTGCGCCACGTAGACGGCCCAAGCATACGCACCGTAGGCCTCGCCGTGATAGGTGGCGTCGTCCCACTGAATGCCCGGTGGCGCCTCGTAGCGGCAGAGGGATTCGACTTTGCCGTGCGCGGCGCGATAGCGGTTGCAGGCGGCGAAGAACTCCTCGCGTGGGTATTGTTCGCCCAGGCCGGCGCGCTCGCGCAACAGTGCGAGCAACTGCAGGCTGGCGCGCTCGATGATGCGGCCGACGACCATGGAAGTGCGCGAGGCCACGGTGGGACCGCTGTTGGGAATGTGCGCGGTGTCGGCCGGCGCCATGGTCACGTCGCTGAAGTCGAGATTGAGTGCCTCGGCGGCGATCTGCGTAAGGATGGTGTTGGTGCCCTGGCCGAACTCGGTGTTCGAAACCAGCACGCGGACTTTGTCGTCGGCCGTCACGTCGATGCCGGCGAGGGAGTTGAGATAGAGTTCGCCCGAGCCGGTGAAGCCGGAGCCATGATAAAACGCGGCGATGCCTAATCCGCGCTTGAGGGGATTGGTCTGGTTTTCGCGGGCGAAGCGGGCGCGTTTGGCGGGGTAATCGCTCTCGGCCAGAGCGCGATCGAGGAGTTTGTCGAGCATGACCGGCTCGCGCATGAGCTGATCGGTCGCGTTGCGGTTGCCCTGGTGAAGAAAGTTGCGGCGGCGCAATTCGACGGGCTCGAGATGGAGCGCGGCGGCGATCTCATCCATATGGCGCTCCATGGCAAAGATCGCCTGGGGCGCGCCGAATCCGCGAAAGGCGCCGTAGGGCACGTGATTGGTAGCCCAGGCGCGGGAGCGCACGCGGACGTTGGGGCACACGTAAGGGCCGCAGGCGTGGAGCGTGGCGCGCGAAAGAACCGTGGCCGAGAGCGTGGAGTAGGCGCCGCCGTCGGTGGCAAGATCGATCTCCATGGCGAGGAGTTTTCCGTCTTTGTCGAGCGCCGTGCGATGGCGCACGCGCGAGGGATGGCGCTTGGTGGTGGCGGCCAGATCTTCCATGCGGTCGTAGACCATCTTGACGGTGCGGCCGCTCTTCATGGCGAGCAGGCCGGCATGCGAGGCGAGGATGGAAGGGTAATCCTCCTTGCCGCCGAAGGCGCCGCCGGTCTCCGTCTGGATCACGCGGACTTTTTCGTCGGGCAAATCGAAGACCGCGCGCAGGGCCTTATGCACGTAAAAGGGGCACTGCAGCGATCCCCAGACGGTGATGCCGTCTCCCGCGCTCCACTCGGCGATCATGCCGTTGTTTTCGATGTAGAGATGCTCCTGCGGGCCGGTGCGGTACTCGCCTTCAACGATGTGCGCGGCAGTGGCCCAGACGGAATCGACATCGCCCTTTTCAAGCGTGAAACTCTTGATGAGGTTGTCTTCGCCGAGAATGATCTCCTTCTGCGCTTCGCTCTCTTCGATGGAGAAAACCGCGGGGAGCGGGTCGTAGTCGACCTTGATGGCCGCGACAGCTTCGAGAAGCTTGTGCCTGTCAGGATGCGCGAGCAGCAGAATGGGTTCTTCGCAATGGTTGACGCGACCATCGGCAAGGCAGGGTTGGTCGGCGACGATCAATTCGATGTGATTCTTGCCGGGGATGTCCTTCGCGGTGACCACGGTGAATTCGTTCCAGTCGATGTGCGGATCAAACGTGATGGAGCGGATGTTGCCGCGGGGAATCGTGCTGCGCACGGTGGCGCCGTACCACATTCCCTCGCGCGTGAGATCGTCGACGTATTGCGCGCGGCCCACGAGTTTATCGATGCCTTCCTTGCGGGGAACGGGGGCGCCCACGATACGGGTTTGGGGGCGGGTTTTGGCGGCATTGCTCATGACGGAAAGAGCCGGAAACTGCACTCAGGTTGAGGCATAGGATACATCGATGGGAAACGGATGAAAAGCGGCGGGAACCTACGAAGCCAGCGCGGCCAGGGTGCGCGCGAGCACGTGTACGCCGCTGCCGATCCATTCCGGCGACGCGTACTCATCGGGCCGATGGCTCACGCCGCCGCGGCAGGGAATGAAAAGCATGGCCACGGGCGCGAAGCAGGCGACGAACGAGGAGTCGTGATAGGCGCGGGCGACCATGCGCTTGTAGCTCTTACCCGCTCCTTTGGCTGCGTCTTCGAGCGCGTCGAGAATGGCTGCGTCGCAGGCAGTGGGCGGATCGGCGTTGATCAGCTCCGTCTTAATGGTGACGCCGCGGCGCAGGCTCACCCCGTTGATCGCCTCGTCCAAAGCCAGTAAAACCCCGTCGCGGCGGGCGCGGTCGATGTCGCGCACGTCGGTCGAGAGGAGCACGCGAGAAGGGACGCTGTTGACGGCGCCGGGAAAAACCTCGCAGATGCCGACGGTGCCGACCGTATCAATGGCGCCGGTGGATTTTGCGGCGGATTCAAGGGCGAGTATGAGCTCGGCGGCGGCGGCGAGCGCGTCTTTGCGGCCGGGCATAAGCTTGCCGCCGGCGTGGCCGCCTTCGCCTTCAATGACGATGCGCTGGCTGGCCGGCGCGGCGATGTGCGTGACCAGGCCGAGGTCGAGGCCTTCGGCTTCGAGGATGGGGCCCTGCTCAATGTGCAGCTCGACGAACTGATGAAAGCGGCCCTTGGGCTGAAGAATGGATTCGAGCGGACCGGAAAAGCCGGCCTGACTGCGCAGCTCTTCCAGGCTGCGGCCGTCTTTGTCGCGCAGAGCGAGCGCCTGCGTGGGCGTGAGCACGCCGGCCATCATGCGGCTGCCCAGGCAGCCGATGCCGAAGCGCGTGGGCTCTTCGGCGGTGAAGATCACCAGCTCGATCGAACGGCGCGGCATGAAGCCGAGCTGCTTGAGGACGCGGATGGCTTCAAGGCCCCCGAGCACGCCGACGCAGCCGTCGTAGAGGCCGGCGTTGGGAATGGCGTCAAT
>JASHTS010000159.1 GCA_030040425.1 Acidobacteriaceae bacterium
GCCTCTCCCAGCCTTGCGGCAATCACCTTGGCGGTCTTGTCGATCTGCTCGCGGGTGATCACTTCGGTGGCGCACCACAGCGTGGCATTGCCGAGTTCGGGATACCAGCGCTGCAACGGAACGCCGCCGGCGATGTTCACGTCGAGCAGGCGCGGGATCCAGAGCTGCGGCGACTCTTCGGTGTCGAGGACAAACTCATTGAAGCGCGGAGCGCCGCAGAAAACGAGGTGGGCGCCGCGCTGCGCGGCAAGCGTGCGGGCTGCATAGTCGGCTTTGGCGAGGTTGGTGAGCGCCAGCTCGCGCAATCCCTCCTTGCCGTAGACGGTGAGAAAGATGGTGGCCATCAGCGCGACGAGGGCCTGGTTGGTGCAGATGTTGGAGGTGGCTTTCTCGCGACGAATGTGCTGCTCTCTGGTTGCCAGCGTCAGCACGAAGCCGCGGTAGCCGTTGCGGTCGACGGTCTGGCCGGCGAGACGGCCGGGCATCTGGCGCAGATACTGTTCCTTGGCGGCGATGACGCCGCAGAAAGGCCCGCCATAACTGATGGGGACACCGAAGGATTGCGCTTCGAGCGAGACGATGTCGGCTTCGAGAGGCGGCCGGACAATGCCCAGGGAAATCGCTTCCGTGATGGCCACGATGAGCAGCGCGCCCTTGGCGTGCGCGATGTGGGCGATGGCGGGAATGTCTTCAAGGACGCCGAAGAAGTTGGGGCTTTGCACGAGCACGGCGGCTGTTTCTTCGGTGACGGCGGCTTCAAGAGCGGCGAGATCCACGCGCGCGGTTTTCGGATCATAGGGAACCAGCGCGAAGGGAAGGTCCTGGTACTTGGTGTAGGTGGCGAGAACTTCTCGATACTCGGGATGAACGGTGCGGGCCACCACGGCCCGGTGACGGCCGGTGACGCGGATAGCCATCATGACAGCTTCCGCCGTACCCGTGGACCCGTCATACATGCTGGCGTTGGCCACGTCCATGCCCGTGAGCTCGGCCATCATGGTCTGGAACTCGAAGATGGCCTGCAGGGTGCCCTGCGTGATCTCAGCCTGGTAAGGCGTGTAGCTGGTCATGAACTCCCCGCGCTGCACGAGTGTGTCAATGATCACGGGACGGTAATGGCGATAGGCGCCGGCGCCGAGAAAGCTGTAAAAGCCGACCGAGTTGCGGCGCGCCGCGCGATGGAAAAAATCGATGATCTCGCTTTCGGCCAGCTGGCGCGGGATGGCAAGCTCGCGGTTGAGACGATACTCGGCCGGAATGACGGCGAAGAGGTCGTCGATGGATCGAGCGCCGATCTCGGCAAGCATGCGCTCGCGCTCGGCCGGGGATTTGGGTAAATAACGCATCGTGGTCCCTCCGGGACCAGTGAACAGCGATCAGTTGTCAGTGGTCAGCTTCTATGTGCTTAGGTTAAGAGTATCAATCACGTCAAGAAGTCCCGCAGGCCTTCCCTATTTCCGGAGAGCACGAAACGGCCAACGGCTGATCACTGAACCCTGATCACTGACCACTGACAACTAACTTCCCGTTTCTTCCGCGATGAATTTTTCGTAGGCGGCGGCGTCGAGCAGGGATGCGAGCTCGGCGGGGTCGGAGAGATTGACCTTGATGATCCAGGTTTCGTGCGGAGCGGCATTGATCTTGTCGGGCTCGGTCTTGAGTGAGTCGTTGACGGCGCTGACCGTGCCGGAAACGGGCGAAAAGAGGTCGCTGACGGCCTTGACGCTTTCCACTGAGCCGAAGGGCTTGTTGGCGGTCACGGCGGAGCCGACGCCGGGCGCGTCGACATACACGATGTCGCCGAGAGAATTCTGCGCGTAATCGGTGATGCCGATAGCGCCGGAGTTGCCCTCGACGGAAATCCATTCGTGTTCGCGGGTATAGCGGTAGCTTGCGGGATAGGGCATGCGCATTCGTCCTCGAATTTCAAGTGTAAGGGGTGAAGGCCGCACGGACCAAGGGAGCGAGGATTAGAGGAGCAAGGGAGCGAGGATTAGGGGGACGGAGTAGAAACTGGGGACAGAATTCAAAAAAGAGGGACCGGAGACCGGAGATCAATGGCCAGAAATCAGAGATCGGAGTTCAGAGATCAGAGACCGAGAGTGGTCCCCCGGGTCTCTGTTCCCTATTCCCTAGCCCGTTCCCTGCGATGCGGAGGTTCCGCTCACGCGGCAGGGTCGCCCGGCGGCGCAAGGGGACTCTTGTGATCCACCGAGCTCTGGTGATGCTTGGAGTCCACCTGCAGAGTAAGAACCTGCTGCTTCTTGTCGCGCAGGACGGTGACCATCACCGGCTTGCCTTCGTTGGAGCGCAGCGCGCGCTCCCAGTCGGCCGCAGTGTTCATGGTGTCGGAGCCGACTTTGAGAATGACATCGAAGACGTGGAAGCCGGCAATCGCCGCTTCACTGCGCCGCGTGACCTGCTTGATGATCAGGCCGCCGGCGACGCCAAGATATTCGGCCATCTGCGAGGTGAGCGGCTCAACCTCCGCGCCGACTTTGAGAGTCGGTCCGAAGAAGGGCAGATGAAATCCGCCGCCCATGGGCGCGTCGGCGCTCCCAACCAGGATGCCCATACTCGGCGTGGGTGGGGGATCGTCGGCGCTGTCGTCGATCTTGCTGCGGACTTCGTGGTCGAGGGCTTTGCGGTCGGCAAGCTGGACGGCGACGGTCTGGATGTTGCCGTCGCGGCTGATCTCAAGGCTCACCTTGCGCCCGGGAGGGATCTCCCGCAGCATCTTGCGCAACTGCTCGGCGTCGTTCACGTCCTGGCCGTTGATCCCCAGCACAACGTCGTTGATCTTGAGCCCGATCTGGCCGGCAGGGGCATCGTGATCGATAAGTGTGATGACGGCGCCGCGCACTTCCTTGAGCTTGAGCGCCTGCGCCTTGTCCGCATCCACATCGGTGATGTACACGCCCAAATAGCCTGGACTGGCGTGCGTGAGCAGCGGAATGGGATCCTCGAAAACCTGGATGATTTCGCTCGACTGCGGATGAGCCGCTGACGGCGCAAAGACCAGGCAGGCGCCCGCGGCGAGCGCCGCGGCGACGGCGGCCCGATGGCTATCTACTCTAAGTTTCCGGTACGGCCTCAAAAAGCGGTTCATGTTCTTCTCCCAAGTCTTCCCGAACAGCGGCTCCGCGCTCTATTTACCATGGCGCGGCGGACTGCCGAAAAGGCAGATCTATTGAAATTCCGGCACCCGGCTCAGAATTTCCCGGGAAACATTCCGGATTTGGGGGTTGTCGTCGGAATTGGACACCGAATACAACACCTCGCGGACACTCGAATCCGCCTCGACCGGCTCCAGCAGGCCGATGGCGGCACTGCGCACGCGCGCATCTCCGTCATTGAGCAACGCCTCAAGAACCGCATTGCGGACACGGATGTCCTCGGCCACATAGGGCTCAAGGCCTTGGAGAGCCTTCAGGCGCACCGCAGGACTCTTGTCGTAGCGGAGCGCAACCATGAGCGCGTCGCGTATGCCGGAGGGCTGGCAACTGTGGCCGGCGCGGCACTCAGCGGCCAGCAGACCCACGGAGTCGTCGCGAATGCCGGGCGAGGCCGAGCTCTCCGAGGCCAGCATGAGCAACTTGCGGATGGCCGGATCGTCGAGCGAACCTTCAATCTGGCGGGGGACGAGCTGATCGTAGGTCACGTCCACAATCTCGCTGTTGGGCTGCCGCACGATGCCGGAAACGCCGGCGACATTGGCCAGCTCCGGCAGCGCCTCGGGCTGCCGGCTCGAAAGAACGGTTTGCGAAGCCGCCTGGGCTGCGCGGCTCTGAAAATACTCATACTCGCCCAGGCAGCCGGCTCCGGCTCCGGCAACGAGCAGCAGAACCGCGGCCACGGGCGCGCCCTGCAGGCGGGCAAAGTTGTTGACAATCTGCTGGCTCCAGCGCTCATACCACCGCTTGGGCGGGAGCGTGTCGAGAGCCTCCTCCAGCCGCAGGCGGGCGCGAGCTACCAGGTTCGGAGGTGGCTCGAGAGCCGGATGCGCACCCAGGAGGGTCTTGAGCGCCTCGACATGCTCCCGCTCCAGTTGGCACTCCTCGCAGCCGGCCACGTGCCGATCCAGCTCGTGGGTCTGCTCGTCCGATAACTCGTGATACATTGCCGTCACAATCCGTTCCCGTGCCAGTTCGCAATTCATCGCTACGTCCTTCCAGCCTCAAAAATGCAGCTTCCCGCTTCTAGCTTCCAGCTCTTCGCGCTGGATCGATCGTTTCTGCCTCACCGACTTCGAGCTAACAGTTAGTAGCCAGGAGCTAGCCGCTATCTCAGCTCCGCCAGCTGCGCGCGCAGCTTCTTGGTCGCCCGGAAGAGAGTGTTTTTGGCGGTTTCCTCGGTGGTATTCAACATCTCTCCGATGGTGCGCAGGCGGAGACCCTGGTAATGCTTCAGTTCAAAGACCATGCGTTCGCGCGGCGTGAGCTTCGCCAACGCGGCCTGAATGCGCTCGGCGAGCACCTTGCGGTCCAGCTCGCGCGCCGGATTCGAAAACGAGCGGTCGTCGGAGACCGCGGCCAGCAGGTCGATCTCGTCGCCGGTCCGGTCGACTACGATGGCGTGGTCTTCCCGGCGGGTCTTGCGGCGGCGAAGCTGGTCCAGGCACAGGTTGGTGACGATGCGGTAGATCCAGGTGTAAAACGAGCACTCGAAGCGGAAGTTGCCGATATACCGATAGGCCTTGAGAAAGGCCTCCTGGTAGATGTCTTCGGCGTCATGTTCGGAGCCGGTGAGGTGCAGGGCCAGGCGCAGAACCTGGTGCTCATACTGGCGGACCAGCGCGTCAAAGGCCGCGCGGGAGCCCGACTGAGCCTCACGGATGAGGTCGGTTTCCACTCCCCGGGCCTGCGCGCGCTCCTGCCCCGGGGTCACCCCATCCCGGCTTGCTCCGCCCATTGCCCTCGTCGCCGCCATTCCTGAGGAGGATTTTACCCTCCCGGTGGCCAGCCAGGGTAAAGTCCCGGCGTCGGTTACGGGGGAAGTGGGCAAGCTTGCCGCGTCTGTGGCCATCGCGTTCTCCGCTCCGCAGGAGTCAAACCGCATCCGATAGACGGCGGATTGGGTGGTTTGGTAATCGGCGATCGACCGGACAGTAGCACGAAAGTGATAGAGAGCACAATGCAAAGACGGCGGCCGGATGGGGATGGAAGGCCGGGCGTGACGTTCCGTTACACTGGAGCCGAAGAGACTGGGCCGAAGAGACGGAAGCCCGAGAGACTGAGGATGACCGGCAAACTTTTTGAGGACTCGGACGCGGGCGAAGCCCCCCAGGCGGATAAAGGCGCCAAAACCGCCATGGGCTGGTTTACCGCCAATTGCGACGGAGGCGCGCGGGGCAACCCCGGTCCGGCGGGGTACGGCGCGGTGATCCAGGACGCGGAAGGGCGGGTGGTCGCGCGATTGAGCAAGTTCCTGGGCCGGCAGACGAACAACTATGCCGAATATGCCGGGCTGCTGGCGGTTTTGGAATGGGCGCTCGGGAACGGGGTGAAGCGTCTGCGCGTGGTTTCGGACTCCGAGCTGATGGTGAACCAGATGAAAGGCCGGTACAAGGTGGCGAGCCCGGGGCTCAAGCCGCTTTGGGAAGAAGCGAGACGGCGCGCCGCGAAGCTGGAACGGTTCGAGATGAGCCATACGCTGCGCGGCGGGAACAAAGAAGCGGACAAGCTGGCGAACGCGGCGATGGATGAAGGGAGCGGAGTTAGCGGGGTTGGCGGAGTTAGCAAGTCAGCGAGTCAGCAAGTCGGCAAGTCAGCGAGTCAGCGGG
>JASHTS010000018.1 GCA_030040425.1 Acidobacteriaceae bacterium
GCGATCGCTGCTCCTCCAATGAGCAGCCAATGCGGATCGGTTACCTTATCCAGCAGATTTTCCACCAGGCGTTGCATGGAGGACGTTCCTCTCACCCTCTCTGGGCAGGCTCCGATTTTGCCGGGCCGGTTTTCGTTGTTGGTTATTCGTAGGGTCGCATGAGTCGAACGCTTTTCCAACTGCCAATTCCCTCCAACCGGTGACTACGGGTGTCCCTCCCTGCCGTCTTGGCCTTCGAGTCGGTAAAATAATAAAACTTCATTTTTCCTATTGTAATACTTAATAAATTGTATTATAGTGGCTTTTGTAACGAAGAAATGCGAGATTTCGCAATGAATGAAGAAGCCAAAAAACGGGCCGCCGACTGGCAGGACCTGCTGCGCATGGCGGAGGGATCCACTCTGGTGGTGGAGCGGGTGCGGATGCCGGAGAAAAACCTGGCTGTGGAGGGCGAGTTCTTTCTGCCCGAGCTGGCCCGGCTGAGCCTCGAAGACCAGGTTTTCATCGTGGCCTTTGTTCGCTCCCACGGCTCCATCAAGGAGATGGAGCAGACCTTCGGCGTGAGCTACCCCACCATCAAGTCGCGGCTCAACCGCATCGCCGGGCAGCTCGAGTTTGTCGAGACCAACCCCTCACCCTCGCGCACGGAGATTCTGGACCGCCTGCGGAGCGGAGAGATCGGCGCCGAAGAAGCGATCCGCGCCCTGGAGGCGCTCCAATGATCCCCAGCATCGCGGTCCTGCACTTTGAAAACCAGCGCTGGCGCAGCCCCAGGCTTTGGATTCCGCTCTTCCTTTTGTGGGTCCCGGCGCTGCTGCTCGCGCCGCTCGCCGTTCTGGTTTTAGCCGGACTGTCTCTGGCGGGCGGCATCGGCCCCTGGCGCGCCCTGCGCGTTCTCTGGGAGTTCCTGTGCAGCCTGCCGGGAACCCATGTGCACGTGCGCGCCGACGGCAAAACCGTGCAGGTGCGTGTTTTTTGACTCTTGAGCCGAAAATCTTCAACCGAAGGAAAAGGAGAAAAAAGATGAACGAAAACAGGCGTCAGATTCTGGAGATGCTCGCCGCCGGCAAGATCACCACCGACGAGGCCGAACGGCTCCTGGCGGCCATCGAGCGCGGCGCCGGAACCGTGGGCGAGCTGAAAGGCAGCGCGGGCGGCAACGGCGATGCCAGGGGAACCACGGCCAAGGCGGGTTGCAAATACCTGCGCGTGCTGGTGGAGGCCGACGAGTCCATGACCGGCATGAAGGGCCCCACCACGGTGAACGTGCGCGTGCCCATGCAACTGCTGCGCGCGGGTGTGCGCCTGGCCAGCCTCATTCCGCAGCAGGCCCACGGGCACCTCGATCAGGCGCTCAGCCAGCACGGCGTGCCCCTCACGCTCTCCCAGATCAAGCCCGAGAACCTCGAGGAGCTGATCGATCACTTGGAAGATCTGACCGTGGATGTGAATGGCAAGGAAGGAAACGCCGCCACGAAGGTGCGGGTGTTTTGCGAGTGAGGCAGTGATCACCGGTCCGGGGCGCGGGGCGGCCGGATCATGCGCGGCCGCGCAGCGGCTTCTGCATGGGCACCACCTGCACGGTCACGTCGCGCACCTCGGACAGAAAACGGTTGAGCACCGAGCCGCGCAAGAGAATGTCCCAGCGCGAGCGCACGGACTGCCCGAAGACTACGTGCGAGATGTTCTCTTGCTGGGCAAACCGGATCAGCGCGTCGGAGACGTTGCGATCGACCAGCGAAACCACTTTGGCGCCCAGGCTCCTGGCCATGCGCTGGTACTCCTCCAGGCGATGGAAGGCCTCGGGATCGCCGTGGCCCTTGTCATCGGGCTTGGTCACGTAGACCGCGTACCAGTTCGTCGCCAGGCGGCCGGCGATGCGCGCGCCCACGCGCAGCAGGCGCTCCGTGCCGGGACGCGTGCTCAGGCAGACCATCACTTTTTCCGGGATCGGCGCCTGCTCCAGTCCCTGGGTGCGCCGGTACTCTGAGGCGCGGCTGCTCACCTGCTCCGCCGTGGTGCGCAGCGCCAGTTCGCGCAGCATGTTCAGGTTGCCCTTGCGGAAAAAGTTGGCCAGCGACTGCTCCACTTTTTCGGGCGCGTAGATCTTGCCCTGTTTGAGCCGCGTGCGCAGCTCTTCCACGGTGATGTCCACGTTCACCACTTCGTCGGCGCGCTTCAAAAAGCTGTCGGGCACGGTCTCGCGGATGGTGGTGTTGGCCGAGCGGCTCACGGCGTCGTTCAGCGTCTCCAGGTGCTGGATGTTCACCGCCGTCATCACGTTGATGCCCGCGTCGAGCAGCTCCAGCACGTCTTCATAGCGCTTGCGGTTCTTGCTTCCCGGCACGTTGGTGTGCGCCAGCTCGTCCACCACCACGGTGCTGGGATGGCGCGCCAGGATGGCGTCCACGTCCATCTCTTTCAGGGTCACGCCGCGATAGGGAATCTCCTTGAGCGCAATCTCCTCGAGGTCGCGGATGCGCGCCCGCGTCTCCTCGCGCCCATGCGTCTCCACCAGGCCGAGCACCACGTCGATGTTCTGCTGGTGCCGCATCAGGTAAGCGTCGTTCAGCATGTGGTAGGTTTTGCCCACGCCGGGCGCAGCGCCCAGGTAGATGCGCAAGGTCGCCGGCTCCGGTTTGTGATCGAGCTGCAATTCCGCCATGGCGTTCGGATTCCTATCCTGCTTCGACAGGGTGCCGCAATTCTTCGACCGCGGCTACGGGCAGCGTGAAGCGGAAGGTGGTGCCGTGGCCCAGCCGGCTCTCCACGGCTATCCGGCCGCCGAGCGACTCCACCAGCCGCCGCACCAGCGCCAGGCCCAGCCCCGTGCCTTTTTCAGAGAACGGGTTCAGCCGGTCGAAGATGCGGCTCAGCCGCTCCGCCTCGATCCCGCGGCCCGTGTCGCGCACCGTGAACTGCACATAGTCCTTCATCTCCTCGGCCCCCAAAAGAATCTCTCCGTCCGCCGGCGTGTAACGCAGCGCGTTGGCCAGCAGGTTGTCGAGGATGGAGCGCAGCGCGCGCCGGTCGGCCTTCACCGGCGTCACGTCGGCATAGGCGCTCACCTCCATGTGGATGTGCTTGTCCGATGCCTCTTCGCAATAGCGGTCGCGCGCCTCGGTGAGCGCCTGCGCCGGGCGGATGCGCTCCAGCTTCAGATCGCGCTTGCCGGTGTCGAGCTCCGCCACTTCGATCAGGTCGTTCATCAGGTCGTTCAATTGCTCGGCATCGTTGTTGGCCTTGGCCGTCAGCTCGGCCTGCAGCGGCGAAAGCTCGCCGCCGTAGCCCTGGCTCAGCGCGTAGAGCCCGCGCCGCAGCTGCAGCAGCGGGTCGCGCAGCTTGCGGCTGGCCACGGCGATGAACTGCGTCTTGAAGCGGTCGGTGTCCTGGAGTGTGGTCACGTCTTCGAGCGTGGTCACCGTGCCCAGCAGCCGGCCCTCGGAGTCGCGCATGGGGGTGGTGCGCAGCCGGTAGCTGCGCTCCATCTTCCCGATGCGCGTGGGCAAGAGCGCAGCCTCGTCTTCGGCCGCCACGGCCTTCTGCATGGAAACCGCGTCGCGGATCGCGCCCAGGATCTTGTCGCCGCCCGGCGTGCTGGCCAGCGCCATGCGGTCGCTCGCCGCTTCGCCCAGCAGCTCCGCCGCGGCCTGGTTCACCTTGAGCACGTGGCCCTTGCCGTCGGTCACGATGATGGGCTCGAAGATCGACTGCAGCACCGCGTCCGAGAGCTGAAACTCCATCTGCCGGCGGCCGGCTTCGGTGTCGCGCAGCTCGCGCAGGCGCACGGCGATGCGGCTCATCTCGCTCGCAATCACGCCAAAGTCGTCGCGGCTGCTCCACTCCACGCGATGCTCGAGATTGCCCTGGGCGATGCGGTGCGCGTCCCTGGCCAGCGCATGGACGGGCCGCAGCACGAAAATCGCCGTGGCCGCGGCCGCCAGGACGATCGCGGCCAGCAGCCCGTAGGCAAGCCCCAGCTGCCCCGCGCCGGCCAGTGCACGGTGCGTCGCCGCCACCAGCGCCGTCGCCAGCCCGGCCACGAGCAGGCAGCCGAGAATCGTGCGCTGGGCGAGGTTGAGCATGGCGGGGTCTCCGAGCCGGCGTGATGAGACTCTCTCATTCTCGCGGCCCTTTCATTCTCTCGGATTGACGCCTAAGCTGCAACGCTCCCTTTCGCGGAAATCCGGGTCATTTGTGCGGGAGGCGCGATGCATCGAGCCGATTCACGGAATCCGGCAGGCTGCAAGCGTGCGGTTGTGCCACGCGCAGGCAAGTCCCGCAGGCTGCGGATACGCGACCAGCGCCCAGTCGGCGCCGAACTCGGCCTTCAGGCGCTCGAAATCGGCAAGCTGAAAATGGGCCCAGCCCTGCTCGGCCGCCACCTGCCGCGCCCACACGGGCGCAAGCTCGGGAACCTGCATGGCCACGCCGGCGTCTTTCACCTCGTCGGCCAGGCTGCTGCGTGCGGCCAGAGCGCGAAAGCCGTGGTAATCCTCGTCCGGCGCGCGCAGGTAATCGGGATCGAGCGCGAAGTAGGCATCGCGAGGCGTGTTTTCTGCGATCCACGCGAAAGCCTGCAGCCAGGGGTTGGCCGCACGGGCGCCCGGCAGTTCGAGGTGCGGACTGCCGCGGAACGAGGCAATCTGCCACGCGAACATCACGCCGTTGATCGTCATCAGGAACACGGCCCAGCGCATGATGTGCAAGCGCCCCGCGCGGCCGCGCAGCCAGTGCCCGCCCGCCAGACCCCCGGCCACGAGCGCGAGGAAGAAGTAGACCATTTGCAGATAGCGCATGGGCTGCAGGGGCATCAGGCGCGCCCAGCCTGGGGGCGCAAGCAGCGCCACGGCCAGCGCCTGTTGAAAAACGCCGTACGCAAACACGGCCAGCGCAAACCGCGCCAGCGGTTTTTCCCCGCGCCTCTCCGCCGCGCGCCACAGCAACCCGAAGAGCGCCAGCGGCGCCAGCGCCCCCAGCCACTCGTACCAGGTCCATTGCGCAAGATGGCAGTAGACGCGCGTGTCGAGCGCCTTCACCCACGCCGGGTTTGCAGGCTGGAAAACCCACGCCAGCGGCAGGAGCGCCGCCGCTTTTCCGCGCCAGGCCGCTCTGGGCCGTTCGCAAAACGAAAGCACGCGCGCGTGGACTGATTCCAGCAGGGCGAGCGAAAGAAATGCGCAGAACGAGATGCCGAACGCGGCCATGAGCGGATGCAGCAGCGCCGCCGCCAGCAAAAAGGGAACGGCCTGCCGGCGCCGTCCGCCGAGAATGCGGGAGACGGCGAGCAATATCAGCGCCGCGGCCGCATTGCGCGGATGCAGGTGCTGGTCGGCCAGATAAAGCGCGGTGCCCGCAACCGGCAGCGTGAACAGCGCCGCCACCATGGCCACGCCGGCCCACACCGCGGCCGGCGAGGCGAACAGCCGCCGCGCGATGCTTTGGCAGGCATACAGAATCGCGAACAGGCACACGAGTTGCCAGAACAGCTCCGCCCAGGCAAGCGGAACGTGCGTGGCTCTCACAAAACCGGCCACGCAGGAGTCAAAGACGGTAGCCTGCATCTGCAGCCGGAAGAAGGCCGCATTGTGCGAAAACAGGGCAGGATCGAGCCGCGCCTTGACCGCAGCAAGATAAACGCCATCGTCCTCGAGGCCGGGGTGGTACCCCATCACGGCGAAACCGAGAAGGGTGAAGAACAAAGTGAGCAGCGCTCTTGCGTGCAAACGATGGTCCCGCAATCGACTTCAGCTCCCTTGCGCCTGTTCAGGAGAGGGTTTCCGGCGATAGAATTATCGCATCTTTCTATGCCGCAGCAGATTGCAGATCGGGCCGAAAGCGGGAGCTTCCGGAGTTCCGCCGGTGTGGCCGAGCGCGCCCCCCTCGTCGCACCCTTCAAGCTGGCGCTCGTCATTCCCACTTTGTGCGAAGCCGAGAACATCGCCCGCGTCCTCGGCATGGCCCGCGCGGCGCTCGATCCCCTCGCGATCGACTACGAGATCATCGTGGTCGATGACGACAGCCGCGACGGCACCGGCGACGTGGTCTCGAGGATTGCCGGCGAAGACGAGCGTGTGCGCCTGATCGTCCGCAAGGGCGAGCGCGGCCTTTCCGGCGCCGTTCTCGACGGCTGGCGCGCGACCGATGCTCCGGTGCTGGGCGTGATGGACGCCGATCTGCAGCATCCGCCTGAGCTTTTGCCGGAGCTTTATGCGGCCATCGCCGATGGACGCGACCTGGCCATCGGCAGCCGCTACACGCCCGGCGGCGAATTGGGCGGTTGGAATCCGCTGCGCAAGCTGCTCTCCGCCGCGGCCGTCTGGGCCACGTGGCCGCTGCAGCGGCGCAGGCTGCGCGCCAAAGATCCCATGTCCGGCTTCTTCCTGGTGCGCCGCGCGGCCGTGGACCGGATCGAATTCCAGCGCGCGGGTTTCAAGCTGTTGCTCGAAGTCCTGGTGCGTGCGCGCCTGGCCTCCGTTGAAGAGGTCCCCTTCGTCTTCGGCAGCCGTTATCGCGGCGCCAGCAAAGCCAACTTCAAAGTGGCCTGGGACTACGGCAAGCTGCTGGCGCGCCTCTACGCGGGCAAGTACGGCCTGCGCCGCGAATCTCCGCGCAGCGCTGTGGAAAATTAATCCCAGTCGCAATCCGCTTGCCCCGTCACCCAAATCTGGTTGCCCCATCCTTCGTGTAGCCTCCTCGCGCGAGGGATGGGAGCCCACGTCTGCCGATCTGCCGCGAACCGAGCTGACTTGCTGACCCGCTCGCTCACAGCGCCGGCAAAATGTGGCGCAGAATCAGGAACGCCGCCACGCCCAGGAAAAACACCAGCGCCATGCGGATGCCGGGCTCGCGGTTCACTTCGGGGACCAGATCGGTGGCGGCCACGTAAAGGGCTACGCCGGCCGAAACCGGCAGGCCGAACGAGAGCCAGCTCGGCACCAGCTCGATCGCCAGCACGCCCGCCAGCGTGGCCGCGGCCAGCACCACCGCCGAGTAAAACGCCATCGTGCGGCTGCGCCCGCTCGCCAGCATGACCGACGCCATGGTGAATCCTTCCGGCATCTTGTGCAGCAGGATGGCGAGAAAAATCAGCCAGCCCAGCCAGTTCGACACCACGAAGCCGGAGCCGATGGCCACGCCGTCAAAGAGCGCGTGCACGCTCAAGCCGCCCAGCACGGAGTAGCCCGTGTGCGTGGAGACGAACTCCCCCGCGTGCGTCTCCTCTCCGAAGTGAAAGTGCGCGTTGATGGTGTGCTCCAGCAGGTGCACGGCGCAGTAGCCCGCCATGATGAGCACGGGCGCAAGGCGCGGGCTGAGGCGCAGGCTTTCGGGCGTCATCTCCAGCAGCGCCGTGGCCATCAAAAAACCGGCGCCCAGCGCAACAAAGTAGCGCAGAAAGCGCTCCACGCCCTTGGCGCGCACCAGGATCAGCCCGCCGGCCACATCGGCCAGCGCCGCTACCGCGCCGAGAGTCAAGGAGAGCTTGAGCATGATTGGAAAAGCAGTGGTCAGTGATCAGTGGCCAGTGGTCAGAAAACAAGCAGCCAGTGGAAGAAGCAATCAAGAGAGCGGGGAACCTGGAACAGGGAACAGTCTACAGCTCGAACTCGAAGCTGGAAGCTTGCAACTTATCGCTGACCACTGATCACTGACCACTGACCACTATCTTTCTCACCCGCTGTGCCGGATGTGCATCACGTCGCCGTCCTGCACCACGTACTCTTTGCCTTCCAGGCGCAGCGTGCCCTTGGCGCGCGCCGCGGCCTCGGAGCCGGCGTCGAGCAGCGCGTCCCAGCGGATGGTCTCCGCGCGGATGAAGTGGTGCTCGAGATCGGAGTGGATGGCGCCCGCTCCCTGCGGCGCCTTCGAGCCCAGCGGCACCGTCCACGCGCGGCATTCGTCCTCGCCGGCGGTAAAAAAGCTGATCAGCCCCAGCAGCTCGTAGCTTTTCCTGATCAGGCGCACCAGCCCGCTCTCATGCAATCCGTAGCTCTCCAGAAAATCCGCCGCCTCGGCCTCGTCCATCTCCGCCAGCTCGGCTTCCACCTTGCCGCAGATCGCCGTCACCGCGGCATTGGGCCGCTGCGCAACCGCGTCCAGCTTGAACTTCGCTGCCGCATTCTCGAGATCGGCTCCCAGCGTCGCGCTCTCGCTGATGTTCAGCGCATACAGGATGGGCTTTTGCGATAGGAACATGAAGCCGCGGATAAGTTTCTTCTCTTCCGCCGTCATCTCCAGCTCGCGCAGCGGCTGCTCCTTCTCGAGCGCCGCCTTCGAGCGCAGCAGCAGCGCGTGCTCGCGCTCCAAATCGGCCGTGCGCCCCTTCTTCATGTCCTTTTCCACGCGCTCGATGCGTTTTTCGATCTGCGTCAGGTCGCTCACCATCAGGTCGAACTCGACATTCTTCACGTCGCGCAAAGGGTCGATCGCGCCCACATGCGGAATCGCATCGTCCTCGAAGGCGCGCAGCACGTGAATGAGCGCATCCACGTTGCGCAGGTTGGTGAGGAACGCCGTCTCCTTGAGCGCCTCCTGCCCAATGGCCGCTACGTCCACATATTCCACCGTCGCATAGGTCGTCTTCTTCGGTGAATAGAGCGCGGAGAGCTTGTCCAGCCGCTCGTCGGGCACGCGCGCCACGCCGATGTGCGCTTCGCGCGGATTCGAGTAGCCGCCGTGCTCTTCAAGCCTGGCCCCGGTAAGAATCTTGAACAGAGAGGTCTTTCCCACCTGGGGCAGGCCGATGATTCCTGTCTTCATAAGAATGGGTCCATGTGAGCCCGCGCGCAGCGGCTTTCCGGGAGCGGGGCTCCCTCGATTTTATAAGAGCGCGCTCACGCGCTTTGCGGCTCGTAGCGCAGGATCACACATCCATTCGCGAGCGGCCGCCCCTCGAGCAGCTTCATGGCCGTGCGCTTCAGATCGCGGCCAAAGAGCGCGGCGCCGCGGCCGAGCACGACCGGCATTACGCACAACCGTACCTCGTCCACCAGGCCGGCGGCGAGAAGGCCGGCGCAGAGCTTGCCGCTGCCGAAGACGTAGAGATCGCGCGCGCCCCTCTGCTTGAGCGCGTTCACCTCCGCCTCCATGCCGCTTTTGACCAGCCGCGTGTTGGCCCAGTCCGCGCTCGCCAGCGTGGAGGAAAACACCACCTTGGGCAGCGCGTTCATGAAGTGCGCCACTTCGCCCTCGGCCGTCTTCCAGTGTGCTGCCATCCCCTCGTAGGTGACGCGGCCGAAGAGCAGCCCATCCGCGCGACGCAACTGCTCGAGTGAGAAGGCTTCGAGCTCCTTGCTGAAGAAAGGGAAAAACCACTCCACATCCCAGCTCTTCTCGCCTTCGAAGTAACCGTCGAGGGAAACCATGTTCCACACAATCAGCCGGCTCATCGCAAATCTCCCTTCCTCATGGAGCGTTTGCCGCTCACGCCCGCGTCGACTCCGCCCGCGCCACCAGCGCCACGGCGCCCAGGCCGAGGAGCAGAATCGCCATCTCCACAGTCACGCTCCGATTGTGCAGTTTGTTGAAGTGCTCGGTGAGGGGATTGGTCTGGTCGGCAATATCGATGGACCCGCCAGCGGCCAGGCGATCGCGCTCCATGGCGGGAATGATGCCCCACTCCGAAAACGCCGTGCAGCCCATCATCGCGACCACAAGCACCATGGGCGCCAGCACGGCCCGCGGCTTGTAAATGCCCCACGACGGCGCCAGCGCCAGCAGCGCCAGCAGCACAATGCCGGAGACGAGTCCCATACGGTGCAGAATCCCCAGCAGATGGCCCACGATGGCGCCGGCCGCGTGCGTATTGGGCGCAAGCGTGGTGAAGGTGACCGCGGCCATCACGGGAAAGAAAATCTCCGCGCCCAGCCAAACCACCAGCGCGAGATAAAGCAGCGTGCGCAGCAGAGTCTTCATGGGGACAGCTTAGCGCAATGAGCTGAGGAGGTGAATCTGGGAAAGTTCGAGTTGGACAGTCCTTTGGACTGCAATTAGAAATCAGGAGATTGTTCGCGCACGGCAGCACAATCCCCGAGAGGAGGACCCTTTTCGCTTCCAATTTACTCCAAGAAGTCGCGATGGGAGTATCATGAAGATACGGAGGTGGCTATTGCACGATTTCGCTTGGGATTTCGTTGGGAAGTTTGGCGTAATCGGCTTTGTCGTCGCCGTTGGAATTGCGCTTGTCGCCCGTTGGTTGTTCCTAAGTTCTAAAGACAAGACCGCCGAACTTGGCAGCAAGCTTATTGGGACTGTTGGCGGGGCTAGGAACGCGCGGGCTGCGAATCAAGAGCTTCAAGAGCGCCGCGCAAGGAAGAAATAAGCGCGCAAGCATTAGACCTGTGCGGCAAACCACCGGCGATTCAGGGCCCGCCCGCGCCTCCGCCCGGTGTGGACTTCGGGGGGTTGGTTAATAGCTGGAGAATGGCTGGCGCCGACGCGCCAATGTTGATGGCGAGAAGCGGGCTGGCGGCCCTTTCTGCAACCGCAAGGCCGCCTGCTATGATCGTGACCAGAACTCTTACGACCCAGAACAACGGGTTTTTGTAGTAGTTCGGAAGTCCCGTTGCCCGCTCTGCCTTGATCTCGTTATACAGAGAGATAATTTCCAACGCGAGGCTCCCGCCAGCTGCCCACAAGAACATAAAAAGGGGGCTCATTGCGTCGCTCGACAACGGGCTGTTCCCAGATTCCAGCATCGCGGAACATCCTAGCATTCTGGGATTAGGCATTCAACGGTTTCGTTTTGCCCATCCATTCTGCCCTTGATCGTGTTATCGTTGCAGCGCCCGCTTCAGCACCACTTCGAGCGCGGCTTTCTGCTCGGCGTAGTCGGTGGCGGAAAGCGTGCCGGCAATCTTTTCGCTCTCGATCGCGAAGAGCTCTTCCTTGAGCGCGTTCAGCAGAGCGGCATTCTTCGCGGCCGCAGTCACCGGTGCGGATAGAACGGGCGTGGCCGAAGCGGAGCCGGTGGCCGCGGTTTGCGCCGCGAACGGCGAAACGCCCGCAGAGACCGGCGCGCCCGCCACAGCCATCGCCGGCCTGCGCAGCAGGAAGGCCGCAGCCGTGGCCAGCAGCAGAGCCAGCGCGCCCAGAATCCACCATTTGTATTTGCTCAGCGGATCGGGCGTATCAATGGGCGCGCCGATACCGCCGCCGGGCTGGCCGGACGCGGCTTGTCCGCCGGCATCCTGTCCGCCGCCCGCGTCGCCCTGCGCCGGCCGCGGAATCTGCCCTTCGCCGGAGACGGTGAACGCCAGCGCCTGGCCCGGCGTGGCATTCTTCAACAGAAATGTCTGCACGCTCGGGTCCTCGTTCACCGGCTTGAAATCGAGGCCAGCGCCCGGCCTAAAGGTCATTGACTTGGGCAGCAGCACGGCGAAGTTGTCCGCGGGCAGCGTCACCGACGGCTTGAACGTGTACGTATCGCCCGTGTACGGCAGCGTGTAGCTGACCTGGAACATGGTATCTTTTTCGCCGTCGTCGGGCTGGATGGGAAAGTTGAAGGAGTAGTGCCCCTTCGGTCCGTCCTGATCCATCTTCACGCTGGTGGGCAGTCCGCTCGGCCGTTGCGCGCCCGTGTCCGTCACCTGCGCATCGGCCGGCAGCACAATCGAAAACGACTTCGGGCTCCACTGCGTCACCGGCGGCGAGCTGGTGTTGTGCACAAAGTAGCGCTCGTCCACTTTCAAGGCGCCGCTGGGATCGGATTCGGCCTCGATCACATCGGCCTCGATGAACACGCCGCTCACTTTGGCGGCCACGTCATAGACGGCGATGTCGCCGGCGCCGGGGCTCGACGCCGCTCCCGGAGGCGCGGCGATGAAATACCCCGCGCCCTGGTGCGTCACCCGCACCAGGTACGGCCCCTCGCCCGGCGCGCTGATGGTGTAATGTCCCTGCGCATCGGTGGTGGCATGCGCCGCTTCGCTCATGCCCGCCTGCACGTCGAGCAACACCACTGCGTCGCCCGCGGCCGGCTTGTTCGTGGTCTTATCGGTTACCGTGCCGCTCACCGTGGCCGCGTGCGCCAGCATTCCGGCCGCAATAACGCTCGAAGCAAAAAGTCCCGCAATCTGCCGCGCCCACTGCACTATCGATTTCTTCATTCCTCGCTCGTACACTCCCGGCTCGTTCGCCTCATCCCTGACCCCTGAAACCTGATCCCTGCTCTTTCACGCACCCTGCAGCCGCTCGATCTCCGCCAGCAGCTCGGCGGTTTCGTTCTCGAGCAGCGCGCGCTGGTTTTCGAAATCCTCTTCGGGATATTTGCCCGCGTGGTGCTCGAAGTTCAGGTCGCGCAGGTTTTCGTAGAGCTGTTCCTTGCGCTCCAGCAGAAAATCGAGCCGCGTTTTTTCCTTCTGGCTGGCGAACACGTTCTCCGGCCAGAACGTGTAGACCACCAGCGCGAACAGCAGAAACATGCCCGCTATCAGTCCCTGCGTCTCGGTCATGGCTTCAAAACCCTCCCTTGGCGCCGGTGTCGGCACTTGTCTCGCGCCGGATGCGGTTCAGCCGCTCGCGTTCGGCCGGGTCGCTGCTCGAGGAGATCGCAGCCGCATCCTGCGCCTGCACGCCGGCCCCGCCCGACCAGCGCCGCACCAGCAGGATGGTCCCCAGCAGCGCCGCGGCAAACACGGCAAAGGGCGCAATCCACGCCACCAGGTCGAAACCGTGCGTCGTGGGCGCGGCCAGAACTACGGCGCCGTATTTGGCCACGAATCCGTCGAAGATCTGTTGGTCGCTCTCACCCGCCGCGACGCCGGCGCTCAGCTGGGCCAGCTCGGCGTCGCGATCCGGGCAGCCGTAGTGGTCGCATTCGCCCAGCAGTTGCGCGCAGCCGCATTGGCACATGAGCCGGTGGCTCAGGTTCTCCATGCGCGCACTCGAGTCGCTCGCGGCCGCGCTGAAGCAGACGGCGATCGCGAGCAGCGCGGCCTCCACTGCTCTCATCCAAAAGGTTAAGCGCAACGGAGTTGCCATCAGTCGCCGCCCTTCAGCACGGGCTCTTCCAATACAGCCCGCGCCGCCTTCACGCTGAGCGCGGCCCGCACCGGACCCACGCTGGGCGCCAGCGCCAGAAACGTGCCCAGCACCATCACCATCAATCCTGCCCAGATCCAGCCCACCAGCGGATTCAGAAAAGCCTTGATGATCGGCTGGCCCGTGGAGGGATTCGTGCCCTCATAGACCACGTACAAATCCCACGCCGGCACGGAGTGAATCGCCACCATGGTCTCCGGCTGCCCGCTCACCAGGTAGACGCGCCGCTCCGGCGTCATCTGGAACTGCACCTTGCCGTGCTCCCGCACGTTCAGCACCGCGTACTCGGAGTCGTAGTTCGCGTTCGAGTCCTGCGTCGCGCCGATCTGCTCCAGTGTGTAGGGGCCGATGCGCAGGGTCCCGTGCAGGCCGAGCTCGCTCTCCGCACTGCGGTTGAAGGCCGCGCCGCAAAGCCCGATCATCACCACCACTACGCCGATGTGCACGATGTAGCCCCCGTAGCGCCGCGTATTGCGCCGCGCCAGCAGCCAGGTGGCGCTCGCCAGGTTGCGGCCGGTCTGCCTCCGGATCACTGCCGCGCCCCGCCAAAACTCCGACAGGATCGCCGTGAAGACCGCAATCGAAATCGAAAAACCCACCAGCGCGTAGAAATGTCCGGGGGAATACGCGCCGTTCTCCCACGGCCGCACGCCCACGGCGAGCAGAACAATCACCGTGGTCCAGAGCGCGACAACGGGCAGAATAAAGTTGCGCCGGATGCTGCGGAACGAGGTCGCCCGCCAGGGCAGCAACGGTCCCACGCCGGTCAAAAACAGCAGAAACAGACCCACGGGCACGGCTACCTGGTTGTACCAGGGCGCGCCCACGGTGACCTTCGCGCCTTCCACGTATTCGGAAAGGATGGGGAACAGCGTGCCCCACAGAATCACGAAGCAGGCCGTCAGCAGGACCAGATTGTTAAACAGGAAGCTCGACTCGCGGCTCACCAGCGACTCGAGATGATGCTCGGTCTGCAAATGTCCGCGCTGATAAACGTAAGTGAAAGTGCAGACCGCGAGAGTAAGGCCCATGAAGACGATAAACCAGCTCCCGATCGAGGACTGCGCGAAGGCGTGCACCGAGCTCACCAACCCCGCCCGCGTGAGCAGCGTGCCCAGCATGGTGAGCAGAAACGTAGAGAAGATGAGCCACACGTTCCAGCTCTTCATCATCCCCTTACGCTCCTGCATCATCACCGAATGCAAAAACGCGGTGCCCGTGAGCCAGGGCATGAAGCTCGCATTTTCCACCGGGTCCCAGCCCCAGTAGCCGCCCCAGCCCAGCACCGCGTAGGCCCAGTGCATGCCCAGGAAGATGCCGCAGGTCAAAAACAGCCAGGTCACCATGGTCCAGGTGCGCGTGATGTGGATCCATTTCTCGCCGGGGTAGCGCATCATCAGCGCGCCCAGGGCAAAAGCAAAGGGAACCGTGAAGCCCACGTAGCCGAGATACAGCATCGGCGGATGGATCACCATCTCCGGATACTGGAGCAGGGGATTGAGCCCGTTGCCGTCGGCCGGAATCGCGCCGCGCAGCAGCGCAAAGGGCGGTGCGGCAAAGTTGAGGATGAGCAGAAAGAACACCTGCACCGCGGCCAGAATGGTTCCTGCGTAGGCGAAGAGCTTTACATCGGTCTTGTGGCGCAGGCGCAGCACAAAACCGTAGGTGCCCAGCAGCCACGCCCACAGCAGCAGCGAGCCCTCCTGGCCGCTCCACATCGCAGCGAATTTGTACGGCGCGGGCAGCGCGCGGTTCGAGTGCTCGAGAATGTAGGTGATGGAAAAATCGTTGGCGAAGACCGAATAGATGAGCGCAAACGCCGCGGCCGTTACGGCATAAAAGCCGGCGATCCCTGCCCGGCGCGCCGTATCGGCCAACCGCTCCGGCGAAATGGGAGAAGGTTGCCCGGTGGCGATGAGCCGCAGGGCAACCGTGCCGGCGAGAAAGTTATAAGCGGCCAGCGCCAGCGCGATGAGCAGGGCAAAACTGCCGAATGCTGCCATGGACCGAGGTCTCCAGGGTGGTGCTCGAGGAATCTCGAAGATTCTCGACGAATCTTGACGGCTTCCGATCATTCGCGCGCGGAGCGCGAAACTCCGGCCCGCAAGCGAGCCGGTTCACCCGAGCCGGCGCCTCGGCGGCGCCCACTCCGGGCTATGCAGTCTATTCTCCCCTTATGATAGGCCTCCGGCGTGTGATGTGGCTCACAGTTTGGGAGAAGAATGGAGACAATGGAAGAATCGGCAGGCGCGATTCCGGGAAGGGAATCGGCGCAAGGCAGCCGATGAGCAGCTTTCAGGCCGTGGGGCGCGTGTCCTTGAGGACCATCTCGCCGGCCGCGGCCACAATCTCTGCCGTGGCCGCAGGTTTGGCGAGAAAACGCACGCCTTCACCGGTGTAGTCCCCGGGCGACTCCGCCTGGCTCCCCAGCACCAGCACGGGAACCTGCGGCAGGCGCGCATGCACCTCTGCCACAAAGGCGGGTCCGCTGAGCCCGTGCGCGTGATGCCCTGAGATGACCAGGCCCAGATTCTCTGAAAATACGCGCTGTTCGATCAGGCACAGAGCTTCCGCGGCATCCGCGACCCGCTTCACGTCGGGGAACCGCTTTTCCAGGATGGACTTGCGCACCAGCGCCTGTAGAGGATCGTCCTCTACCAAAAGGATCGTTCTCATTTCTTTATGAAGCCCGGGAGTCAATATAATTCACGATCACGCACTGAGATGACGTGCGCCCCCATTTTGTTGCCTCTCAAGACAAACCATCTGCGTCAGCGGCCTGATTCCTGAGCAGATAAGCAGCGCGGAAAAACCGCGCTCCTGCTGCGATGGTGTCAGATTGACGGAGTGGGAGCGGCGCGGATCTCGGCCTCGGCCGCGCGCGTCCCGGTCGCCATAACGCCGGGAAATGCGGCCTTGGGATAGCCGCACAGAACCGCCATCTCGTGGTTCCGGCAGAAGTTCTCCCACAGGTGCTCCAGGCGCACCACGGCCTGGTGATTGCCGCTGGTCCAGAGCAGCGACTCCATCTCGCCAAACGCGCGCACCCGCCGGTTGAAGACCGAGGCCCGGCGCAGCAGGTTGCGCGCCATGTCGGTGAACAGTTGCTCATCCGGCAGTCCGTCCACCATGAAGCCGGTGAGCGCCACGCTGGCGTCGAGAGTGATGTAGCGGTCTTCGAACATGGCGCGGATCAGGTCCGCATCCGTATTTTCAAGCCGGTAGCGCAACGCTCGCAGGTGTTCCGGCGTGGCAATCACGATCGTGCTTTCGCCCCCGTTGAGCCCCTCGCCGATATAGCCGGAAAGCGTGTCCAGAAGCTCGCGTTCGGAAGAGTAAAAGTGGAGTACGTGTCCATTGGGAACCGGACTCTTCCCGCGAAAACTAACCTGCGACTCTAGCCCCTCACCCCGTTGCATAGGATAACCCGCTGACTTGGATGGCGCGAGGCCGGCGCGAGGTTGCCCGGGCCCCGGGGCAAATTAACCCAACAAAAACTCCTTCTCGCGCAGTTCCTTGATGGCATCGCGCAGCCGCGCCGCCCGTTCGAACTCGAACTTCTTCGCCGCCTCGCGCATCTCGCCTTCGAGCTTCACCAGGTACGCGTCGAGCTGCTCCCGGCTCGTGAACTGCGGCAGGGTCTCCTGTTCTTCGATGGCCGACTCTCCATACTCCGCTTGAAGAATCTGCGCCAACCCCATGTCGGCCTTGCTGATCACCGGCTGCGGCGTGATGCCGTTCTCCTCGTTGTACGCGCGCTGGAGGGCGCGCCGCCGGTCGGTTTCATCGATCGCCCGCCGCATCGAGTCCGTCACCGTATCCGCGTAAAGAATCGCCCTGCCCTCGATGTGCCGCGCCGCGCGGCCCATGGTCTGGATGAGCGAGCCGGCCGAGCGCAGAAAACCCTCCTTGTCCGCATCGAGAATCGCCACCAGCGACACTTCCGGCAAATCGAGCCCCTCGCGCAGCAGATTGATGCCGATGAGCACGTCGTACTCGCCCTTGCGCAGCCCGGCGAGCAGCTTCACCCGCTCCAGCGTCTCGATCTCCGAGTGCATGTAGCGGCAGCGCACGCCCACCTCGGTGTAGTAGCCGGAAAGATCCTCGGCCATGCGCTTGGTCAGCGTGGTCACCAGCACGCGCTCGTTCCGCTTCGCACGGTCGCGAATCTCCGCTAACAGATCGTCGATCTGCCCCTTTACGGGGCGAATCTCAACCTCCGGATCAACTAATCCCGTGGGCCGGATCACCTGCTCCACCACCACGCCCGCCGAGCGCGTGAGCTCGTACGGGCCCGGCGTCGCGGAAACATAAATCGTCTGGTGCACGCGGTTCTCGAACTCTTCGAAGCGGAGCGGCCGGTTGTCCATGGCCGAAGGCAGCCGGAATCCGTAGTCGACCAGGTTCTGCTTGCGGCTGCGGTCCCCGTGCCACATGCCGTGCACCTGCGGAATGGTCGCGTGGCTCTCGTCGACAAAGAGCAGGTAGTCGCGCGGAAAATAATCGAGCAGCGTGGGCGGCGGCTCGCCCGGCAGCCGCCCGGAAAAATGCCGTGAGTAATTCTCGATGCCGTGGCAATAGCCCATCGACTTGATCATCTCCAAGTCGAACCGCGTCCGCTGGTGCACCCGCTGCGCCTCCACCATGCGCCCTTCGGCCTCCAGGTGCGGCACCCATTCGTTCAGCTCTTTCACGATGGAGTCGATCGCCTCGCTCTTCCGCTCTGGCTGCACCACGTAGTGGCTCTTGGGATAGATGGGCAGCCGCGCGAACTTCTGCTTCACGGAGCCGAAGAGCGGATCGATCTGCGCCAGCGTCTCGATCTCGTCGCCGAACATCTCGATCCGGTACGCGGTTTCGTCGTACGTCGGAAACACCTCGATGGTGTCGCCTCTCACGCGAAATGTCCCGCGCCGGAAATCCGTATCGTTGCGCTCGTAGAGAATCTCCACCAGCCGCCGCGTGATGTCCTTGCGGCTGATCTGCTGGCCCTTTTCGAGCAGCAGCAGCATCCCGTAGTAGGCCTCTGGCGACCCTAGCCCGTAGATGCAGCTCACCGAGCTCACAATGATGGAGTCGCGGCGCTCGAAGAGCGAGCGCGTGGCCGAAAGGCGCAGCTTGTCCAGCTCCTCGTTCACCGTCGCCTCTTTTTCAATGTAGAGATCGCCGGCAGGAATGTAGGCCTCGGGCTGGTAGTAGTCGTAGTAGCTCACGAAGTATTCAACCGCGTTTCCGGGAAAGAACTGCTTGAACTCGTGATAGAGCTGGGCTGCCAGTGTCTTGTTATGCGCCAGGATCAGCGCCGGCCGGTTCGACTGCTCGATCACCTTGGCCATGGTGAAGGTCTTGCCCGAGCCGGTCACGCCCAGCAGCACCTGGTGCTTCTCCCCGGCCGCCAGCCCCTGCACCAGCTCGTCGATGGCGCGCGGCTGGTCGCCGCGTGGTTTGTAGCTGGTAACCAACTGAAAGTCCATAAGGCAATTTTAGCAGAGAGGCGAAGATGTGGCGAATACACAAGGTGTGGCCCATGCCGGGCCAGGGAGTACCTTTTTGGTGAAAGCTGCGATTCGCAAATAGTCGGCAGGCCAGGT
>JASHTS010000160.1 GCA_030040425.1 Acidobacteriaceae bacterium
GGTTGCCGCGCCGCGACCCATAGGAATTGAAATCCCCCGTCTTCACGCCGTGCTCGCTCAGATATTTGCCCGCCGGCCCGTTCGCCTTGATATTGCCCGCGGGCGAAATATGATCCGTGGTCACCGAGTCGCCCAGCACGGCCAGCACGCGCGCGCCGCGAATATCTTCAACCGGCGCCGGCGTCTTCTTCATGCCGTCGAAGTACGGCGCCTGCCGGATGTAGGTCGACTCCGGCTCCCACGCGTACACCTCGCCCGTGGGAAAGCTCAGCCCCTGCCAGCTCGCGTCGCCCTTTGAAACCGTCGCATACTCCCTGCGGAATCCCTCGCTGTTTACGCTCTTGGCGATCGCCTCGCTCACCTCCTGTTGCGTGGGCCAGATGTCGCGCAGGTAAACAGCCTTTCCATGAGAGTCATTACCCAGCGGCTCGGTCTCGAAGTTGTGCCCGATCTTCCCGGCCAGCGCGTACGCCACCACCAGCGGCGGGCTCATCAGGTAATTCGCCCGCACATCCACGTTCACGCGCCCCTCGAAGTTGCGGTTGCCGCTGAGCACGCTCACCGCCACCAGCCCATGCTCATCGATGCTCTTCGACACATCGGCCGGCAGCGGACCCGAGTTCCCAATGCACGTCGTGCATCCGTAACCCACCACGTTGAAGCGCAGCTTCTCGAGATATTTGAGCAGCCCCGCCTTCTCGTAATAGTCCGTCACCACGCGCGAGCCCGGCGCCAGCGAGGTCTTCACCCACGGCGGCACGCAGAGTCCCTTCTCCACCGCCTTCTTCGCCAGCAACCCCGCGGCCACCATCACTGAAGGATTCGAAGTATTTGTGCAGCTCGTGATGGCCGCAATCACCACCGATCCGTGATCGAGATACGGATCGGGATCGACATGAAACCGCTCCTTTACGGTGGTCGTCACGCTAAACCGCTTGTCATCCTGAGCGGAGGTCGCGCCAGCGACCGAAGTCGAAGGACCTGCATTTGTTGCTGATCCCGATGCCAGCGGCCCTTCGTTGTCTTCCGCCGCAACCGCAGCATCCGCCACGGCCGTCCGTCGCCATTCAACCGCCGTGCGCGTGCCCAGCGGCTTTGCCGTGGGCGCCAGCAGGCTCGGCAACTGCTGCGCGAAGCTCGCCGCTGCGTCCTTCAGCAGCACCCGGTCCTGCGGCCGCTTCGGCCCCGCCAGGCTCGGTTCCACCGTGCTCAGATCGAGCTCCAGCGTCTGGGTATACTCGGCCTCCGCCGCGTCTGCCGTGTGGAACAGCCCCTGCTCCTTGTAGTACGCCTCAACCAGTTGAATCTGTTCTTCGCTCCGCCCCGTCAGTCTCAGATACCGCAGCGTCTCCGCGTCCACGGGAAAGATGCCGCAGGTCGCGCCGTACTCGGGCGCCATATTCGCAATCGTCGCGCGGTCGGCCAAGGGCAATTCCGCAATCCCCGGCCCGTAAAACTCCACGAATTTTCCCACCACGCCCATCTTGCGCAGCGCCTGCGTCACCGTCAGCACTAAATCGGTGGCCGTCGCGCCCTCGCGCAGTTTGCCCGTGAACTTGTAGCCCACCACCTGCGGCACCAGCATCGACACCGGTTGCCCCAGCATCGCCGCCTCGGCCTCAATGCCGCCCACACCCCAGCCCAGCACGCCCAGCCCGTTGATCATGGTGGTATGCGAGTCGGTCCCGACGAGCGTGTCCGGGTATGCGTACAACCCCCCATCGACCTCCGTCGTGAACACCACCCGCGCCAGGTACTCAAGATTCACCTGGTGGCAGATGCCCATCCCCGGCGGAACGGTGGAAAAATTGCGGAACGCCGTCTGCCCCCACTTCAAGAACGCATAACGCTCGCGGTTGCGCTGAAACTCGAGCAGGGAATTGGCGTTATACGCGCCCGCCGTGCCGTACTTGTCCACCTGCACCGAGTGATCGATCACCAGCTCGGCGGGGACCAGCGGGTTCACGCGCTCCGCATCGCCGCCCAGCGTCTTGATCGCGTCGCGCATCGCCGCCAGGTCCACTACCGCGGGCACGCCGGTAAAGTCCTGCATCAGCACCCGCGCCGGCATATAGGCAATCTCGCGGCTGGGTTCGGCCTTCGCATCCCACTTGGCAAGGAACTCGATATCCGCCGCGGTCACGTTCACGCCGTCCTCGCGCCGCAGCAAATTTTCGAGTAGAATCTTCAAACTGAACGGCAGCCGGCTCAGGTTGAATCCGCGCTTGCCCAGCGCAGGCAGTTTGAAAATCGTGTAGTTCCTGTCGCCGGACTTCAACACGGCGCGGCTCTCAAAACTATTTGTCTTGGGGCTGTTCATCTCGACATTCCCTTTCTCTCCGCGCATGCGGCGGATGGGCTGAAAATCTCCTTCTTGGATTCCGAACCGTTCACCCCTCTGGGCGCCCCAGCTCCCGACTCTGGGACTTGGGAAAGCACGAACATCAACCCGGCCACTCTCAAGCAAGCACGAACCCTGGGCGCCCCACCTGGGCGCCCTCTGGGCACGGCGTTTTTGTTCTTGCCGCTAGGGTGGTTATGCACGGACCCGCGCGCAAACTCGCGAATCTCCGCCGCAACCGGGGTCCGCAGCGACAGACCTTCGTCGCTGGAGTGGGCAGGCCGAGGCGAACTCGCCAACGTGCGATCGGGGCCGAAAATCTCGTCGGAATCAGTGTATGCGGCGGGAAGAATCAGCGTCCACGGTCGTGGCGCCCACGGCGAAACCGCTTGAGCAGCGGCAAACCGGAAATGGGAAATCGGCCGCGCATCGGCTTACGCAAAAGATTTTAGCGCGAATGCGGCCGGCAAGGGAATCCCCTTGAACGGTCGCCGAACCCAAATTGCGCAGCGCAGAAAGGATGCTCACGCGCATGCCTCACGCGCGCTTCGTCCTCATTCCCATCTCTGACGCTAAGCGCGGCCACGGCACGCACACCGTGGCTTCGGTCTGGGAAAACTACCTCGTCGAGCTCATGAAGGAATCGGAGCCTGCTCCATGACGGATGCGCCCGTTCCCTCGTTCCCTTACTCCCTCGTTCCCTTGTTCCCTCGTTCCCTTGTTCCCTCGTTCCCTTGTTCCCTTGTTCCCTCGTTCCCTCGTTCCCTGCTTCTTTATTCCCCGCCAAAATCCCTATACCGCTCCAGCACGTCGCGCTGCGAAATCACACCCTCCAGCTTGCGCAGGTTGGCGCGGTTCACCACCGGCACCAGCGGCCAGCGATCCACGTAGCGCAGGGCCATTTCCAGTGGATGGTCCGGGTGCAGATAGGGAATCGCCCCCGCGCCGGCGAGGATCGACTCCAGCGTCTGGCCGCCTTTGCCCTTGTCCTTCCCCTCCGCGGCCATCGTATCCAATTCTTCTCGCGTTACGCTGCTCCACCCTCCGGACCTGAGCCGCACCAGCAGCACATCGCCGCCCTGGCCCTCGTCGCGCGGTTCCTGGCTCACCAGCCGCGCCGCGCGCTCCAGGGTGTCTCCGGCATCGAGCACCAGCTTCGCCGGCGGCCTCATCGCGTCTTCCACGCGCAGAATGCTCTCCTCGCGCTGCTCCTCCATCGACGGCAGCTCCAGGCCATCCTGCCGGCTGAGCACATCGAAGATCGGCACCGGCACCAGAGCCTGCGAAATCACATACGCAATCGTGTTGGCCACAATCACCGGCAGAATAATCGAGTAATTGCCGCTCACCTCCAGCACCATGAACACTGAGGTCATGGGTGCGCGCAGAAATCCGGCGAACAGCACCCCCATCCCCACCAGGGCATACGTGCCGGGCGACCACGCCAGATGCGGCAGCAGCGCGTGTTCTGCGCCTCCCACCGCCGCGCCCAGCATGGCCCCGATGAACAGCGTGGGCGCGAACATGCCGCCCGGCGTGCCGCTCACGAACGAAAGCATCGTGGCCACGATCTTGAGCAGCGCCAGGATGCCCAGGAACTGCCACGTAAACTGCCCGTGCATGGCCTCGTCGATGTACTCGTAGCCGGCGCCCATCACCTGCGGCGCGCCCAGCACCGCGATGATGCCGATGAGCAGGCCCGCGACGGCCGGCTGCGCGTACTGCGTCCAGTTCGGCAGCTTGCGGCACAGCGGCCGCAGCGTGGCCACGCCGCTGGCGAAGACCACCGACGCCAGCCCGCCCGCAACGCCCAGAATTCCGTACGCGATCAGCTCCGAGGGTCTGCGCAACTCCACCGGCGGAATGCGGAACAGCGGCTCCGAGCCCAGGAACAACCGCATCACCACTACGCTCGACACCGCGGAGAGCACCACCGAGCCCAGAATCCCCGCGGTCCAGCGCCCGATCACCTCCTCGATCACAAACAGCACCGCGGAGATGGGCGCATTGAACGCAGCGGCCAGTCCGGCCGCCGCCCCCACCGGCGCAAGCAGGCGCATGTGATCGCGCTTCAGGTGCAGCCGCCGGCCCAGCGCTGAAGCCAGGCTTGCGCCAATCTGCAGGGAAGGGTCCTCGGGACCGAGTGATTGCCCTGACCCGATGGCCAGCGCCGAGGTGATGAACTTGCCCACTGCCGTGCGCAGCGGGATGTAGCCGTTGTAAATGTAAAGCGCCGCCTTGGTCTGGTTTACCCCGCTGCCGCGCACTCGGGGAAAGAAGTGGATGACCAGGACCGCGATTGCCAGGCCGGTCAGCGTCGGCGCCAGAAACAGGCGCATGGGGTTGAGCTCGGCGCCCGAGCCGAGAAGATAAATTCTCGACCAGTCGATGGCGAAGCGGAAGCAGACCACGGCCAGTCCTGAAAAGATGCCGATGAAGACAGAAAGGACGAGGAAAAAACTGTCCTCGCGGAACAGCGTGTGAAGCACCGACGTCGCGCCGGATGCGCTCGCCGCTCCCAGTTCTACCTCCGGTACTGCCGAGGAAGCGGGCGCCACCGTCGCAGAATCGATTCGGCTCGTCGCTCCCTCCTCGATCGAAATTCGTGGCTGCGAATGGAATGGGGGATTCAGATCGGTTCTCCCGGAACTTAGTTGTCTTGGTGCTGGCCGGCGACCAGCAGCAGCGCCTGGTCGGCGTCCGTGGCCGCGCCGCAGCGGCCGTCCGCTTCCCGCTCGATCTCGAAAGCGAGGTTCATGGCTGAGTTGAAAAGGTCCGGATTATCGCGCAGAGTCTTCTCCGTGACCTGTGGCTTCATCGCCCACCACTGGCTGGAAAGCTGCTGCCACGCCGTGCTCGGAGAGCCGGCGGCGGGCTTCTTTCCCGCCGGCGCAGACACGGTCGGGTTGGCCTGGCACATCTCCAGGCGCGCGCCCGCCGTCGCCAATGCGTCCATTACAATCTTGTCGCGCTGCCCCTCTGAAATCTGCGGCCGGTACGGATCCATGTCGATCGCGGCCCTCACGGTCTTGAGCAAAGCTGCGCTGGCCGCATCGGCGGGCGCCGCCGCCACTGCTTCCTCCAGGTAATGTTCCGCTTCCGCATACTGGCCCATCGCAAACTCCGCCGCGCCCGCGCCCGCCTCAGCCGCCGGGTTTTTCCTTTCCAACTTCAGGCTGGCGCGAAATGCCGTCAGCGCGCGCCCATTGTCGCCGACGCGCAGAAACAGGCCGCCCAGTTGTTCCTGCTGCGCCGCATCTTCGCCCACATTGGCCTCGAGCGCAATCAATTCAGACTCGGCCTGCGTGCGGGCATCGTTCCGCAACAGGTAATCGATCAGCTCCAGCCGCGCTTTGCGTCGCTCGGTCTCCTGGTCGCCCGGCCACGTGGCGTAGATCGCGTTGTTATAAAAGCGCAGCGCACGTTCGGTTTCCTTTTTGGACACCGCAATCCGCGCCAGCTCCAGGTTCACCACTCCGTTTTCCGGCTGCCGGCTCCATAAGTTGATCAGGTAGGCGTAGGCCTCGTCGGTCCGCTTCAGACCAAGGAGCGCCTCCGCCAGGCTCAGCTGATAGGCTCCGTTATCGCGATCGTAGAGCAGAGCGGTGCGAAATTCGGTGATTGCCACCTTGTAACGGTCTGCGTTTAAGTCATTCACGCCCCGTCCGGCCCAGCGCACGGCGAGCGAAGCTTGCTGCGCGTGATAGAGCCGCGAAAGTCCGCCCACGGCCAGGAAAAGCACGATCGTCAGACCGGTGAGCAGGGCCAGCGTGACCGGTTCCCGGCTCAAATAAGGCGAAAGCGATTGAAACGAAAGCTTGAGCCGTTTGGGCTCCTGGATCATTCCTTCTCCTCAGCCAATGCAACAACAAGGCCCTCATTCATGATAACCGCCGCAATTGTGGCGCGGTCCGGGCCGTTAAGGCCATCCCTGCCATTCGATGCAGGCCAGGCGTTCTTTCACATTTGTTTTAGATGGGCGTGCCCGGCCGGAATCCAAAGGCCGAGCCTTCGATTTCGTTCAAGCCTGGCTTCGCTCTTCCCGGCTCGTTGTCCTGCCCACGCGTTGCGCTATTGCTGCGGCGGCTCCATGTTGTAGAGAAACCACGCCCGCAGCGTGATATACGGTCCGTGGAAATCCCTCGGCAACGGCGGATAGCTCGATCCCGTCAGCGCGCCCCAGGCCGCCCGGTCCAGCGCCGTGTCGCCCGATCGCCCCACCAGGTGTACGCTGTCCGGAACCAGCCGGCCGTTGGGAAGAACTGAGAACTCGATCATCACCTGCCCCTGCTTGTCGATGGGCGGATTGACCTCTTCCGGAATCAGCGGGTCCCACGTCCGCTCGGTCTCGTAATACCAAGCCCTCAGCCAGGCGTTGAAGTCCACGCCCTGCGTGTCGGATAGTATCTGCACGCCGCCGGCGCCCGCTCCCGGATGCATCGGCAATCCCCCGCCCGCCGGAACCTGCCCCATTTCGCCGTGGCTCCGCGCCGAGTCGCGCATGTCCCGCTGCAACTGCTCGGCCGGGTTCTCGTTGTTGTGTGCGAGCTGGTTGAAGTTGGGCCGCGCCGGAACCGCCGCCGGCCGCGGCGCCTCCACTTGCGATTGCGACTGCGGGCTTGGCGGGATCGGCTGCGCCGGTTGCGGCTTGGGCTCCACGGGCGCCTGCTCCTGCGGCGGAGGTGGAGGAGCCGGCGCCGGGGTCGCCTCGCGTTTCAGCTCCTCGAGCGTCTTTTCGTCGATCTTCGGCTGCTGCAGCAGCGGCTTCACCGGCCTCGGATGGGGCACAAACGGCGTATCGAGATAGGTAAATTCCTTGTTGTCCTGGAGATTGTTAGTCTCGATCGCGGGCCTCAGTTTCAGCAGGTATCTCGGAATCAGGAAAATCGCGAACAGCAGCAGAATGTGGATCAGCAGCGCAATCCAGATCCCCTCGCGCAAACGCGCCCAGCGCCGCTCATCCTCGAGCTCGCCGATCCGTTCCAGCAGTTCGTGCGTATCGTAGTCGATCCAGCGCGAGCCGCGCACCACGGGTCCGTTGCCGGAGCCGTTCCCGTTCGGGGCAGGGATCTCCTCCGCCACTGCGGTTCCGCGTCCTCCCTCGGAATCCGTCTCGGCTCCGGCCCCTGGCACGTTCAAGGGCTGGTTCACGTCAACTGGCGCTACGCGGATTGGCATTCGTTCCTGAGGAGCCTCTGGCGCGCGCTCACCGCGCCGGCTCCGCATCGGCATCCTTCCTGTCTATTCTCTCATCCCTCTCAAAAATTGTGCGTAGGCACCTGCCCGTACAATGAATCTGGCTGAATGGACGATTGAGGAGCTCAAGCAGATTCAGAGTTACCTTATGGACAATTGGACGCGGTTCCGCGGCTTTTTCCTCAACAAAAAGCCACTCGCACCGGCCTTTCGACGGCAGGGATACTCTGCATCCGCTTTGCGAGGGGACGCGGCTTGAAGCAATTTTTTCTGCATCTTGCGGCTTACTGGAAGCTCGTCCTTCTGCCCGCCCTGGTGAAGCTCGGATTCTGGGGCGCCGGCGCCATCGCCATTCTCGATTCCTCCTCCATCCCCGTCCCCATCGACGCCTTTCTCGCCCTGGCCATCTGGAACGACAAGACCCATTTCTGGGCCTATGTGCTTCTCGCTGCGGCCGGCTCCGCGATCGGCGGTCTTCTGCCTTACGCCCTGGGACGCGCCGGAGGCGAGCTGTTCCTGCTCAAGCGCATCAATCGCGAGCGCCTTGAGGCCATGCGCGACCGCTTCGAGCGCCAGGAATTCCTCGCCGTCATGATCCCTTCCATGCTGCCTCCGCCGGCGCCATGGAAGGTTTTTATCTTCGCTTCCGGCGTCTTCGAGATGCGCATCGTCGACTTTCTTCTCGCCGTCTTCGCCGGCCGGGCCATCCGCTGGTTTGTGCTCGCCCTGCTGGTGCTCAAGCTCGGTCCGGGCGCGGCAGACGTGGTGGCGCACCACGCTCTCGCCGCCATCATCGTGGTCGGCGTCCTCGCTGTCGCTGGATTTCTCGGGTGGTGGCTACGGCTCAAGAGAAAACGCGCCGAAAATGGCACTCTCCCGTAGGGAGAGCCGAGGGCGGCCGAGCAGGAAGTCCTGGGTTAAAACGCTGGCGGCCGTAGTCGGGAAGAGTGTCTTGGTTCGATTGTGGGTGCCCCGAGCCTGCCCTGAGCGAAGTCGAAGGGTCCCTCGCATTCGGGGACCGGGAAGGCCGAGCCGATAATTTCGCGGGCTGGTTGTGCGAATCGGTTGCTACTTCCGCAGCGCCACGGTCGCCACTCGCTCTGCCCGCATCAGCCGCACCAGAACCGGTAAGCCGAACGCCGCCGCCAGCAGGATCGCCGTCGAGACCAGGTCGTTGCGGTAGAAGGGAATTGCCGCCGCGTAGCAGGCGCCAAGCCCGGCCAGGGTATGCGGGTACATATCGCTGCTCACCACCCACACCGCATAGTTTGAAATCAAAAAGAAGCAGGTCGGTCCCAAGAGCGCCCCGGCCGCCACCCGAAGCGCGCTCGCCTTGCCGCGCAGCAAAATTTGGCCAAGGGCGATTCCCGCCCCATACCAGATCCACGTCGGCACGTAGACCTGCCAGTGAAACGGGTAGTGGTAAGCGTACACAGTCAGGCAGTAGTCGGTGGCCATCAGCACCGCCAGCGGCGTCACCATCTCCCGCCACGGCCGGCGCGCGCCAAAGTAAAGCAGCGCCGCGGTCACGGCGGTAAAGTTCATCCATTCGGGGTGAGGCAACATCACCACACGGCTCAAAACTGCCACCAGCAGAAGCAGATACGCGATCATAAAGAACCTCGTTCGATTTGCAGGGCGGAACCGCCGAAGAGAGAGAAACCCCGCCGCCAGCTCTCGGTGCGCTCCCTTCATTCTGCGTTTCGCCGCACCCGGGGGTCAATGAAAACTATTCACGCCAGAAAAACTTTGTTGATATTGCGAAAAATCTTGGCGCCGCCGTTCCCTCCCGCCCGTCATCGCTGTTCGTGCCCGCCCATCGCCTCTCCGGCGTCATCCCTGCCGTCCACGATGTAAACCCACCCGCTCAGCGTAGACCGCCCGGCCGTATTTTGCGAGGGCAGGAAGTTATAGTGGAAGCGCAAATCGGAGAACTCCACCGTCGTCCAATGCCGGTTCGGGGGCAGATCGGGCGGCGTCATCCCTTTTACCGGCATGGGGCCCAGGTCGCGCACCACCGCCCAGCTTCCCCAATCCAGGTACACCCGTCCCAGGAAGGTCTGCTTAGCCGCCTCCACCGCCGGCGTATCGGCGGGTTTGTACATCACGTTTTTCTCCGGGTCGCTCTCGATCGCACCCGTCCACGTGTTCACCTCGGCCGTCTGGTAAAAATCGCGGGTTTCGAGAATCGCATGCCACCGGTATGGATTCACCGGATACGGTTCCAGCGCCATCCGCGTCACCGGCTCTGATGCGACCTGCGTGTTCCCCATCAGCACCAGCCCCGCCGCGTGCTCGCCCCAACGCCAGCACCACAGCACCACCATCCCTGCCAGTGCAAAGACCGCCCATCCTCTGCCGCGGAAAGGTTTTTTCCGCAGGCCGATCTCCCGGTCCGCCAGCCCCAGCACCCACGGCATGAACAGCGCCAGGAGTAACAACGCCCACAGCACCGGTTCGTAAATAGAAACAATGCTGCCCGCGTACCAACGCGGATTGAACGGAAAAAACGGACGCAGCCCGTAGTTGTTGGTCCAGTCGAGCATTAGATGGCTCAGCGCCGCGATCAGCGCCGTCAGGTAGAGCCAGCCCCAGCGCACCGGCTGCAATGGCGGCGCCGCTCGCTCCGGCTCCGGCGGCGGCGCATTCGCCTCCGGCCGATCCGTCTTCCTGCGCAGGGGGTGCGGAGGCTCCGCTTCCGTTGCCGGCTTGCGGCGCTCTTTCTTTCGCCTCGCCCACCGGCTCAACAGCCACACCGCGCCCACCGTTACGCCGGCCACCACCGGCACGCCCACGAACGTGTGCGTGATGCCGCGATGATGCTTCAATCCCTCCACCGGCCCCGCAAGTCCCCACAAAACATCAAGGTCCGCAGCCTCCGCCGCCAGCACCGCGGCCAGCGTGGCGTACGCCGTCTTGCGGTTGAATCCCGCGCGCCCGATGCACGCGCCGGTGAGGAAATGGGTGATGGGTTCCATGCGGGCGGACGATCTCCTCTGAGCATGACACATCCGCACCCCGGGTGCCCCACCCTCGGGGACCCCGCAGACAGGTCTTGGTCTGCGGGGCGGAGCCTCGCGACGTTCTTGTTCTTGTCGCTAGGGTCCTGTCTCTAAACTTCGCAGCATGATTCTTCCTATCATCCTGAGCGTAATTTGGCGCGTTCTTGCGCCAAATGGAGCCGAAGGATCTGCGGTTGTTCTTCAACGAATCTCGGACTCACCATGCTAGAACTGGTTGCATCAATGGCATTGTAAAAGGGCACGGCTTTAGCCGGGCCGCAAGAAACCGCATAAACATTGGGGCTTTAGCCCCTGAGGGATGTCTCCATCTCCTCTGCGGATCATTGATGCAACCAACTTTAGAGACTGGAATTGGTTGCATAAATGGCAATGTAAAAGGGCACGGCTTGTCGCGCGTCCCCATCGAGCGATTTGTGCTCGATGGGGTGACTTGAGCCGGGCCGCAAGAAACCGCATAAACATTGGGGCTTCAGCCCCCGAGGGAAGCTTCTCAGGAGACGAAACAAAAATCCCCTTGACAGAATTCCTGCATGAGTGTACTAGTCTTATAGAACATTATCCGGCGAACTCCGCCGGACGACGTCCGATACGTTCCCGCCCCCATGCGCGCTCCCGCCAAACCCGCGTTCCGCTTCCTGCTCGATCTGCACACCGGCGTCCCGGCGTACCGCCAGATCATTGACCAGGTGCGCGGCGCCCTGGCCGCGGGCGCCCTCGCCGCCGGCCATCAGCTTCCCACCGTGCGCCAGCTCGCCGTCGATCTGGCCATCAATCCCAACACTGTGGTCCGCGCCTACCGGGAGCTGGAGCTGAGCGGGCTATTGGAAACCCAGCAGGGCACCGGCACGTTCATCAGCGTGCAGAGGCTTCCCCGCGCCCAGGCCGAGCGCGACCGGCAACTGAGCCAGATCGCCGCCGACGCAGCAGCGCGCGCCGGGGCGGCCGGATTCACCATCGAAGAGCTCCTTGAGAAGTTACGTTTGTCGTCCAGTTGCGCGCGCGGCCCCAACCTGCCGGCGCGGAAGGAGAAACAATGACTCCCAGAAAAGCATTCCAGGGCTTCAACGGTGTGGCCGTCACCGCATTCCTCATTTGCATCCTCGCCGGCGCCGTCGTCACTCTCCTCACCCAGCGCCTCGCGGCCGTGATTGTCGGCTTCCTTGTCGGCCTCTACCTGCTCAACGCCATCAAGGTGGTCCGGCAATGGGAAAAGTCCGTGAAGCTGCGCCTGGGCCGTTATGTGGGCCTGTGCGGCCCGGGCCTGTTTTTCATCGTCCCCATTCTGGAGACGCTCAACCATTTCGTCGACCAGCGCGTGCGCGTGGCCAATGTCACCGCGGAGTCGACCCTCACCCGCGACACCGTGCCCGTCGACGTGGACGCCATCATCTTCTGGCTGGTATGGAACGCCGAAAAAGCCATCCTCGAAGTCGAGAACTATCTTGATGCCATCGCCCTCAGCGCGCAGACCGCGCTGCGCGAGTCGATCGGCCGCCACGAGCTGGCGCAGATGATTACCGACCGCGAGGCGCTGGGCCGCGAGCTGCAGCGCATCCTCGACGAAAAAACCACCTCCTGGGGCATCACCGTGCAATCGGTCGAGGTGCGCGATGTGCGCATCCCTCACGGCCTGCAGGACGCCATGTCGCGCCAGGCGCAGGCCGAGCGCGAGCGCCAGGCCCGCATCATCCTCGGCCGCGCCGAAACGGAGATCTCCGACAACTTCGTCCGCGCGGCAGCGGCCTACAGCGAAAATCCCACCGCCCTGCACCTGCGCGCCATGAACATGCTCTATGAAGCCATCAAGGAGCGCGGCTCCATGGTGATCGTGCCTTCCTCCGCCGTAGAAACCATGGGCCTGGGCGGATCGCTGGCCACCGCAGCACTGGCCAAACAACCATAACCTGGAGGTGAAATTATGAACCGTACATTCTTCGCAGCCGCCGGCCTCACCGCCGCACTCGTCTGCGCGCCTCCGATCGCCTTGCCGGCTCATCCGCTCGGGCCCTCGCGTTCACACTTGCCGGCGGCCTGCTCCTCCCGCCGCATGCGCCCCGCTGCTATCCTGTCCCTATGACCACGGTCGAGGTTCTCTATCGCTACGCGCCGCCGCTCACCGAGCAGGTCGCCCTGGCTCTCGCCCGCACCCGCGACGTCTACGGCATCCGCGCCCTCACCCTCGACCGCCAGGCGCACACGCTGCGCGTCGAGTTCGACGCCACGCGCCTCAATACGGCCACCGTGACCAAGCTGGTGGCGCTCGCCGGCCTGCGCATCGCCGAAGAACTCCCGCTCATTCCGCCGCCCCCGCCTCAACCCGAGCCCGCGCCCGCCGCCTCCTGAGCGTTGCGTCTCCTGCACAATCCCTGTTAACCTGACAAAGGCTCAACCC